>NZ_JBFUFQ010000149.1:0-14512 GCF_056403355.1 Rhizobacter sp. P2_H3
CGCCTGGCGTGCTGCTGGAGGCGCTGGCGCGCGGGCAGCTGCTCGCGCAGCAGGCGGCGCGGCGGCCCGACGGCAGCGTGCGGCTGGCGCGTGCGCGCAGCTCGCAGAACAGCGTGCTGCCGCAGGCGGCCGACTGGGCGCAGCTCGGCGCACCGGTGCGCTTCGACAGCGTGGCCGCACTGCGCGCCGAGCAACTGGCGCACCCGACGGCAGCGCTGCAGCCGCGGCACGCGGCACGGCGCTTCATCGTGTTCAGCCCGGCCGAGGTGGAGCCGCCGGCCTACGACGCCAACGAACAAGGCGTGGCGATGCTGCTGCGCGATGCGCAAGGTGCGCCGCTGCTGGTGCAGCGCTTCCACGAACGGCATGCGCCGCATGCGCTCGATGCGATGGCCGCTGCCGCGAGCGGGCGGCACGGTGCGCTGCGCCATGTGGCGGGCGTGCTGAGCTGGCAGCACGGCGTGCCGAGCCTGGAGCCGTGGGCGCTGGGCTGCGAAGGGGGTCTGCTGGTGCCGGATTTCGCGGCGGCGAGCGGCGCGCTCGGCGCGTTGCCGCTGGGCGTGGCGCGGCCGGCCGGTGCCGACCCCTGCACGCTGCAGCTCGAAGCGCTGCGGCAGCACCTGGCGACGCTGCTGCACCACGGCCTGGCGCGCCTGCCGCGCGGGTGGGCCGGCGAATCTGCACCGCTGGTGCGGCGGCTGGAGGCGGCCGGGCTGCGCGAGCTGTCGCAACGGCTGCAAGCCGTGACGCGCGAGGTCGCCGCGGCGCAGGCCAGGCCGGGCGACGTGCTGCTCGCACCGGCGCTGCTGCAGCTGCTGGCGCTGCGCCAATTGCATGAGGATGCGGCGCTGCTGGACCGCGGCGACTACCAGTCCCCGTAGGCCGCGACGATCCCGCGCAGCAGCGCATCGCGCTCCACGCCGAGGTGGTGGCCGCTCGCATCGCCCGAGGCATCCTTGCCGACCGCGGTGTGCACCACCACCAGCCGCAGCGCCGGGTCCACGAAGATCGCCTGGCCGTAGACGCCCAGCAGCATGAAGCGGCGCTGCCGGCCCGGCAGCAGCCAGGTCTGCAGGCCGTAGCCGAAGTAGCTGCTGCCGTGGTACTGCATCTGCCCGGGCCGGAAGGCCTCGGGCTGGCGCGCGGCATCGGTCATGTCGAGCAGGTGCTCGCGCGACACCACCGCGGCGCCGTTCACCTGCCCGTCGGCGGCCATCATCATCCCGAGCCGCGCGTAATCGCGCAGCGTCGCGTTGAAGCCGCCCTGCGCGAGCTCCACGTGGTCGGCCGGGTTCAGCAGCCAGCTCGCTGCCGCCTGCGCGCCGATCGGCTTCCAGATCCGCTCGCCGACGTAGTCGCACAGCGTGCGGCCGGTCGCGCCGCGCAGCACCAGGCCCAGCACCTCGGTCTGCGCACCCGCGTAGTTGAAGCGCTGCCCCGGCGCATCGCTGCGCTCGGTGACCTGCCGCGCGGCCTGCACGATGCCGGCGCGCCGCGCCGTGGCGTTGAAACGCGCGCGGTCGTCGTCGGCCGTGTAGTCCTCGACATAGCGCGCACCGGACGCCATGCGCAGCAGGTCGACCAGGCGCGTGCCGCCGTACAGCGTGCCCTTGAGCTCGGGCACGTAGGCCTCGGCCGGGTCGTCGAGCGACTTCACCTGGCCGTCTTCCAGCGCCTTCATCACCGCCAGCGCGGTGATCGTCTTCGCCATCGAGTTCGACAGCATCCGCATCGCCGGCGTGCGCTCGTAGTTGTAGCGCTCGGCGACGATGCGGCCGTCCTTCACGACCAGCAGGCCGGTCGCGCGCTGGTGCTGCAGGTAGTCGTCCAGCGTCAGCCGGTGGCCCTGGTAGCGGTAGCTGAACGTCGTCTCGGTGGCCGCGGCCTCCAGCGCGACCGGCTTGTCGGCCGGGGCCAGCGTGCACGCGGGGTTGAAGCTGTCCATCGCGCTGAACGAGCCGACGAGGTAGCGCTCCTGGTAGGCCTGCTTCAGCGTGCGGGCCGTCGGGTAGCCGTCGGCACGGCCGAGCGCCGCCTCGTCGGGCGCCGCGAGTGTCGCGAACGGGGCGAGCAACAGCAACGAAGACAGAAGGTGCAGGCGCATCGGCCGATTGTGCAGGCGTGATCAGCGCCTTCATCGATCGCATTCGCCGATCGCCTTCATCGCCGTTTCGCCATGGTCAGCCGGAAACTTTTCTTTACCGGCATGACACGTCAACGCACGCACCGCGTGTTCGTTCAAGGTTGCAACTAACGAAGTCCCCGCGCAACAGAGCAGTCGTGCCGATCCCCGGATCGGCATGGGTTGGCGGAGCTGTGCCCTGCTGTTCAACAACCTCACCTTCATACCATCATGCAACCATCACGCACCCCTTCTTCCTTGCTGCTGATCGCCGGCCTGTGTGCCACGCTTGCCGCCTGCGGTGGCGGCGGTGACGATTGCCCGCCCGCAGTCGACCCTCCGGTCGAGACGCTGCCCGACCTCAGCGACTGCTTCACGGTCAAGCCCGGCCTGCGCTACACGATCTCTGATCCGGACAAGACCTACATCGCGAAGTCGGCCCTCTACACGCAGGAAAAGTTCGACGGTGCCGTCCACCCGGTGCAGATCGAGTACTTCGACGTCGAAGGCACCTTGCGCGCCGCCGCGCTGTACTTTTCGGTCGAGGCGGACGGCGTGCGCTTCTGGGGCGACTACGACTACACACCCGAGAGCGTGCAGGCCACGAAGTCGGTCTACACCGGCTTCCTGGTGCCGAAGACGCTGGCCCCCACGCAGACGGTGACGATCCACTACACCGACAACAACTACTTCACGAACGGCGGCTTCCTGGCCGAAGCCGAGCAAGAGACGTGGACCTTCGAAGGCCACGAGACACTGACGATGGCCGGCCGCAGCTTTCCAAACGCCTGCCGCTTCAAGGTCGTCAACGATGCCCAGCCATCCTTCGGGACGACCGTGGTGTGGGCCGCGCCCGGCTACGGGCCGATCCAGTACAAGTTCATCGATGTCGACGGCACGGTCAGGGGCGTGCGCACTCTCGCCAGCGTGACCGAACCCTGAGCGCCGCGCGGTCATTCCCGTGAAACGTAATGTGTCGGCATGCCGGGCCGACACACAGGCCTACGAAGAAACCGCGGTGGTGGCGGTGCGCGACCAAGAATCCGCGCACCTGCCACTCCGCACCACCGCCATGAAGCTCCGATCCAGCACCCTCCTCGCCGCCGTGGCCATCGCCGCGACGGTGGTTCTCGTTACGCTGGCGGCACCGCCGGCCATCGGCACGCCCGCCGCCCACCCGGTGGCGGCGCCCGATTTCCAGGGCATCGCCACCTGGCAGAACTCGCCGCCGCTTGCGATGCAGGGCTTGCGCGGCAAGGTGGTGCTGGTCGACTTCTGGACCTACACCTGCAGCAACTGCCTGAACCAGCTGCCGTACGTGAAGGAATGGCACGCGAAGTACAAGGACCAGGGGCTGGTCGTCGTCGGCGTGCACACGCCGGAGTACGCCTTCGAGAAGTCGACGCCGAACGTACAGGAAGCGATCCGCAAGCTGCAGATCACGCACGCCGTCGCCCAGGACAATGACTACGCCACCTGGCGCGCGTTCGGCAACCAGTTCTGGCCGGCGCTCTACCTGATCGACAAGCAGGGCCGCATCGTCTACACGCACTTCGGCGAAGGCCGCTATGGCGAGACCGAAGGCAGGATCAAGGCGCTGCTGGCCGAAACGCCGGCACCGGCGCGATGAACAGGTGGTGGCTTGCGTTGCTGTTCCTGGCCGGCGGCATCTCGCACGAGATCCGCCAGCCGGTCGGCTGCCACTGCATCTCGGTGCGGCGTCAGTCGCGCGACTCGACCGCCGACGCGAAGACGTAGCCCTCGCTGCGCACCGTCTTGATGTAGCGCGGCTCGCGCGCATCGTCGCGCAGCCGCTGGCGCAGCCGGCTCACCAGCAGGTCGATCGAGCGCTCGAACAGCTCGGCCTCGCGCCCCTGCGTGAGGCTGAGCAGCTGGTCGCGGCTCAGCACCCGCTGCGGGTGGTCGAGGAACACGCGCAGCAGCCGGTACTCGGCACCGCTCAGCGCCACCATCACGCCGCTCGGGTCCAGCAGGTGGCGCGCCACGGTGTCGACCTCCCACTCGCCGAACGCCAGCCGGTGCGAGGCGGCCTCGGCGACCCGCATGTTGGGCGGCAGCATGCGGGTGCGGCGCAGCACGGCACGCATGCGCGCCAGCAGCTCGCGCGCGGCGAACGGCTTGGCGAGGTAGTCGTCGGCGCCCATCTCGAGCCCGAGGATGCGGTCGGCCTCTTCGTTGCGCGCGGTCAGCATCAGGATCGGCGTCGCCTTGTACTTGCCGGCGCGCAGGTCGCGGCACAGCGTCAGCCCGTCCTCGCCGGGCAGCATCAGGTCGAGCACGATCAGGTCGAACGGACCGGACTCCTCGAGCGCCGCGCGCATGTGCCGGCCGGTCGGCACGGCCACCACGCGCAGCCCGTTCTTGACGAGGTAGGTGGTCAGCAGGTCGCGGATCTCCCGATCGTCGTCGACGATCAGCACATGGTCGCTGGGCTTGGCTTGCATGGCCGTGACTGTAGTGCGCCGGGCGCCCGGATGCAGCGCCTTTGTATTGCAGTGTGTCCGGGCCGCGCGGCATCTACACGGCCATGCAAATCCGGGGGGCGCACGACACACCCCGGATACAGCGGGCCGTTGCAATACAGGCTCGCTTCAACCCAACCCTCCTGAAGGATTCGCCATGCTGCAGAAGATCGACAACGTTCTCTACACCGCCGCCACCCACACCACCGGAGGCCGCGACGGCGCGGGCCGCTCCAGCGACGGCGCGCTCGACGTGCAGCTGAGCCCGCCCGGCTCCGGCAAGCCCGGCACCAACCCGGAGCAGCTGTTCGGCGTCGGCTACTCGGCCTGCTTCATGGGCGCGATGCAGATCGCCGCGCGCCAGCTGAACCTCAAGTTCCCGGCCGACACCGCCATCGACGCCCGCGTGTCGCTCGGCAAGACCGCCGGCGATGCGAGCTACGCGCTGGCTGTCACACTGTCGATCACGCTGCCCGGCCTCGACGCCGACCAGAAGCGCCGGCTGGTCGACACCGCGCACCAGACCTGCCCGTACTCGCATGCGACGCGCGGCAACATCGAGGTCGACTTCCTGATCGCCTGACCACCTTCGCCGCATGATGCCCCTCTCGATCCCGATGCCACGCTCGCTGTTCGCCCGCGTCACGCTGATCATCGTGCTCGGCCTCGCGATCGCGCAGGGGCTGACCTTCGTGCTGATCCGCTACGAGCGCGGCATGGCGCTGCGCGAGCTGATGATGCTGGGCATCGAGCGCGACATCGCGAGCTCGATCGCGATCATCGACCGCCTGCCCGCCGCCGAGCGCGACGGCTGGCTCGCGCGGCTGGAGCGCCGCAACTACCGCTTCTCGCTCGGCGGCACGGCCGACGGGCCGGCCCCGGCGGCGCCGATGCTGCGGCAGTTCGCGACCGCCATCGTCGACGCGATGAAGCCGTTCGAGACGGTGCGCGTGGCCGAGGTGCAGCAGCCGGTCGGCGGCCTGCAGATCCAGGTGCGGCTGTCGGACGCGAGCATGGTGATCGTGCATGCGCGCCGCGTCGACATGCCGGTGTCGGGCTGGGTCAGCTGGGTGCTGGCCGCTCAGCTCGCGGTGCTGGCGCTGTGCGCCTGGATCGCGGTGCGGCTGCTGACGCGGCCGCTCGCGGCGCTGGCGGCCGCGGCCGACCAGCTCGGCCCCGACCTGAAGGGCCACACGCTGCCCGAGCAGGGGCCGAGCGAGGTCGCGCACGCGGCGCGCGCCTTCAACGCGATGCAGCAGCGCATCGCCGGCTATGCGGCCGAGCGGGTCGAGATCCTGGCCGCCATCTCGCACGACCTGCAGACGCCGATCACGCGCATGCGGCTGCGCACCGACCTGATGGACGACGGCCCCGACCGCGACAAGATGCGCCAGGACCTGGACGCGATGAACCTGCTGGTGCGCGAGGGCGTCACCTACGCGCGCACGCTGCACGGCGCGACCGAGCCGCCGTGCCGCATCGATGCCGACGCGCTGTTCGAGAGCCTGGTCGCCGACTACGAGGACGCCGGCGAACGCGTGCAGCTGGAAGGCCGCGCCGGCACGCCGATCGTCTCGCGCCCGAACGCGCTGCGCCGCATCCTGATGAACCTGATCGACAACGCGCTGTCGTTCGGCAGCGAGGTCGGCCTGCAGGTGCGCGCCGCCCCCGGCCGGCTGACGCTCGCGGTGATCGACAACGGGCCGGGCATTCCGGACGACCAGCTGGAGGCGGTGCTGAAGCCGTTCTACCGGCTCGAAGGCTCACGCAACCGCAGCACCGGCGGCACCGGGCTGGGTCTCGCGATCGCGCACCAGCTGGCGATCGCGATGGGCGCGCAGCTCAGCCTGCACAACCGCAGCACCGGCGGGCTCGAGGCCCGGCTGGTGCTGCCGCTGGACTGATCCACGGGAACGATCGCCATGCTCCTCACCCTCGTCATCGCCTGGCTCGGCGGCGTGCTGACCATCCTGAGCCCCTGCATCCTGCCGGTGCTGCCCTTCGTCTTCGCGCGGGCCGACCGGCCGTTCCGCTCGCACGGCCTGCCGATGCTGGTGGGCATGGCGGCGAGCTTCGCGGCGATCGCGTCGCTGGCGGCGGTGGGCGGCGGCTGGGTCGTGACGCTGAACGAGGCCGGGCGCTGGGCGGCGATCGCGCTGCTGGCGGTGTTCGGGCTCACGCTGCTGTGGCCGGGGCTGGCGGATCGGCTGAGCCGGCCGCTGGTGGCGCTCGGCGTGCGCTGGTCGGAGGGGTCTTCCGGTGAAGGCCGGGGATCGGCACTGTCACCGGTGCTGCTGGGCATCGGCACGGGCTTGCTGTGGGCACSGTGCGCCGGGCCGATCCTCGGGCTGATCCTCACCGGTGCGGCGCTGAACGGCGCGAGCATCGGCACCTCGCTGCTGCTGCTCGCCTATGCCGCCGGTGCGTGCACCTCGCTGGCGGCGGCGCTGCTGTCGGGTGGGCGCCTGTCGGCACTGATGAAGCGCTCGCTGCATGCCGGCGAATGGCTGCGGCGCGCGGCCGGTGTCGCGGTGCTGGCGGGCGTCGGCGCGATCGCGACCGGGCTCGACACCGGGGTGCTCAGCCGGCTGACGCCGGTGGGGACGACAGGGTGGGAGCAGGCGCTGGTGGACAAGGTGCAGCGGGCGGTGCGCTGACCTCAATCGGCGAAGTCGTACGGCCCTCCCCGCTCCAGCGCGCGCCGGTACGCCGGCCGTGCGTGAATGCGCTTCAGCCACGCCATCAGCTTCGGCCGGCTCGCATCCAGCCCCGCGCGCTGCGCCGCGGCCTCGACCGGAAAGCTCATCTGGATGTCGGCCGCGCTGAAGTCGCCGCCCGCGAACCACTCGCTCCTGCCGAGCTCGGCCTCCATGAAGTCGAGCTGCCGCTTCAGGTTCGGCTCGACCATCAGCGCCAGCACCTTGGCCGAGATGCCCTTCGCGATCGGCTTCACGAAGAACGGCATCGGCGATTTCGGGATGCGATCGAAGATCAGCTTCAGCAGCAGCGGCGGCATCGCCGAGCCTTCGGCGAAATGCAGCCAGTAGGTGAATCGCAAGGCCTCGGGCGTGCCCGCCGCGGGGGCGAGCCGGCCCTGGGTGCCGGGGCTGAAGCGCGACAGCAGGTACTCGATGATCGCGCCCGATTCAGCCACCGTGGTGCCGTCGTCGGTGATCACCGGCGACTTGCCCAGCGGATGCACCTGCAGCAACTCGGGCGGTGCCAGCATCGTCTTCGGGTTGCGCTGGTACTTCTTGATCTCGTACGGCACGCCGAGCTCCTCGAGCAACCAGAGCACGCGCTGCGAGCGCGAGTTGTTCAAGTGGTGGACAACGATCATGCGGTCTCCTGGAGGGCGGCCTGTCGAGCGGCCTGCGTGGCGCGCATTGTCACCGTGCGCGGCATCCGACAAGCGCCGCCGACACACGCGGCGCCTCGTCCGACAGCGATCTCAGGCACGCCCCACATCGGGTCGCCGCATCCACCGACACGGTGCGCGATGCACGAAACCTAGAGTCGCATCGTCCCTCGACTCCACTGAAAGGCAGTCCATCATGCACAAGGCTCTCAAATTCCTCACGGCCTTCGCGCCGATCCTCCTGGTCGCTGCCTGTGGTGGCGGTGACGACAGCATCGACGACCGGCTGGACATCGCCGACCCGAAGGTGCGCTTCATCCACGCGATCCCGGCCGGCCCGAACGTCGCGCTGTACCGCAACACCGAGATCTCGGGCGGCATCAGCGACGTCGGCTACCTGTACGCGTCGAAGTACTACGTCGTCGACACCGCACCGGCCGACTACACCGTGAAAACCACCACCGGCGGCGCCACCGTGGGCACGATCAACTTCAACCCGACGCGCGGCAACAAGTTCACGCTGATCGCGGTGCCGGGCGAAGCCACGACGACCAACCTGCTGCTGATCAACGATCCGTACGACAAGCAGCTGACCGCCACCAACGGCCGCGTGCGCGTCGTCAACGGCTCGTTCAATGCGCAGAACGTCGACGTCTACCTGACGGCCGCCAATGTCGACATCGCCACGGTGGGGCCGAACTTCGCCGCCGCGGCGTACAAGAGCGCGGTGCCGGCCTCGAGCTCGAACTCGACCGACTTCACCGCCGGCAACTACGTGATGCGCGTGACGACCGCCGGCACGAAGGCCGTGATCTTCACCGCGCCGATCGAGGTGCAGACCAACGCCGACCTGCTGCTGATGACGGTGCCGCAGAGCCTCGCCGTCAACGACGTGAAGGTGCTGGAGGTGATCGCCGACAACGGCCAGCCGAGCACCGAGATCATCAACCAGCCTTGAGGCTGCCGCGATGATGCGACGCCGCCAGCAGCAGCTGGCGGCGTTGCGCATGGGCCTCCAGGAAGCCGAGCACCCGGTCCCAGGGCACCGGCTTGCGGTACAGCAGCACGTTGGGCGGCAGGCCGCCGCGGCGCGCGATCTCGTCGTCGTCCAGTCCGGTGACGACCACCTGGGCCATCAACGCCAGTTCGGCATCGTTCTGCACCGCGGCGACCAGCCGGAAGCCGTCGACCGGCTCCATCTGCAGGTCGGTGATCAACACGTCGGGGCGAAAGCGCTCGAGCTTGAGCAGGGCCTCGATGCCGTCCGTCGCGAACTCGCACGAGATCGGCAGCCTGCTGCGGCGCAACACCTTCTGGTAGCTCAGCGTGGTGGTCGGGCTGTCCTCGACGATCAGCACCGTCATGCTCGACGACGGGGCCGGCACGGGCGCCGACGCCGCGCCGGGCACCAGCTGCAGCTGTCCGCTCAGCAGCGCCTGCACCGAGCTGCGGACGATGCGCCGGTGCCCGCCCGGCGTGCGCATCGCGAGCAGCACGCCGCTGTCCACCATCTTCTGGACCGAGGTACGGGAAACCCCCAGCAGGCCGGTCACCTCGCCCACGGTCAGTAGTTCCTCGTGTTCCACGGTGTCGGTCAACTTGCTGTCGGGAGAAGCGCCCATGTTACGGCCTCCGCCCGCCCCGCCCGGGCAACGTCCAGGAGATGATTCAGGAGAAGCGCTGCCGCAGCCACTCGCGCGCCCCGTCGGCCGAGGCCTCCAGCAACTGCGTCACCTCGTGCTGCACCACGATCGTGTCCAGCACCTCGCCGGCATGGCAGCGCCGCTCGATCTCGCGCACCCGTCGGCCGGCGTCGAAGCACCAGATCGATTCCAGCGAGTTCGCCAGCTCGTGCAGCACCGCGGCATAGGCCGCGCGGCCGCGCGCCGGGGCGTCTTCGAGCGCCGTGCGGCCGGTGTCCAGGTCTTCCAGGAACGCGAGCAGCACTTCGGCGATGCTGTCGGTATCGCCGTCGAAATCGGCCAGCGCACGCCGGGTGTCGAAGGTGACCTTCGGAAAGTTCATGAGTGAGCGGCTTCCAGGGTGGGGGTCAGGCTGATGCGGGGAATGAATTCCGGCAGCTCCGGCAGCGGCTCGTTGGCGGCGATCAGCGGCACGAGCTTGCGGATCAGGCCGTTGCGGTCGACCGGCTTCGTGATGTAGTCGTTCATGCCGGCCGCCTGGCATTGCTCGCGCTCGCCGCCCATCGCGAGCGCGGTCACGCCGATGATCGGCACGCTCGCCCCGCTGGTGTGGCCTGAGCCCGTCACGCCGCCCATCGCGCGGATCGCGCGCGCCGCGTCGTAGCCGTTCATCACCGGCATCGAGACATCCATCAGGATCGCGTCGAAGTGCGCGCCGGCCGCCTTCTCGACCGCCTGCTCGCCGTTGTTCGCGATCTCCACGTGCGCCCCCTCCTGCTGCAGCCACTTGCGCAGCAGCATCTGGTTGATGCGGTTGTCGTCGACCACCAGCACGCGCTGGCCGAACAGCCCGTGCGCCAGCGTGTCGATGCTGCTGTCGGGCTGGGTGTGCACGAAGCCGGTGGTCGACGCGGCGCGCGGCAGGAAGAAGATCACCTCGAAGCACGAGCCCCGGCCCTCGGTGCTCTCGACCTGGATGTCGCCGCCCATCATCCGCGCGAGCTGGCGGCACAGCGCGAGGCCGAGCCCGGTGCCGCCATAGCGCCGCGTGACCGACTCGTCGGCCTGCGTGAAGGCGGCGAACAGCCGCTTCTGCAGCGCCTTCGGAATGCCCACGCCGGTGTCGGTGATCGAGATGCGGATGCGGCTGCCGTCGGTCACGCGCGCATCCCGCGACTCGGCCACCTCGACCCGCACGCTGCCCGAGGTGGTGAACTTGATCGCGTTGTCGAGCAGGTTGTTCAGGATCTGCGTGATGCGGAACGGATCGCCCAGCAGCACCGGGTGGCCGACGTGGAAGCGGGCCTCGAAGCGCAGCCCACGCGATTCGGCCAGCGCCTTGAACGGCACGCAGGCATCGTGCAGCTGCTCCTCCAGGTCGAACGGCAGGCTCTCGAGCTCGAGCCGCCCGGCCTCGATCTTCGACAGGTCGAGGATGTCGTTGAGCAGGTTGCGCAGCAGCCGGGCGCTCGATCGCATCACGTCGATGTACTCGCGCTGGTCCGGTGTCGGCGACGAGCGCGTCAGCAGGTCCAGCATGCCGGCGATGCCGTTCAGCGGCGTGCGGATCTCATGGCTCATGTTGGCCAGGAAGCGCGATTTCACCTGCGCCGACTGCTGCGCCTCGGCGAGCGCCGCCTCCAGCGCGCGCGCGTCGCGCAGCTCCTGCGTCATGTCGCGCAGGAACAGGCACATCTTCGGGCCGTGCGGCAGCTTCATCAGCTCGCCGTACAGCCGCACCGTGGCGGCGCTGCCGTCGGCGCACAGGATGCTGCGGTCGAGCACCAGCCGCGTGCGCTGGCCGGCGCCGTGCGCCGCGAAGTCGAGCATCGTGCGCATGAACTCGTAGCGCTCGCCCGGCGGGATGATGCGGTCGAGCCGGCCGCCGACGAGCTGCTCGCCGCGCCAGCCGAACTGGCGCTGCATCGCCTCGTTGCAGATGCGCACGGTGCCGGTCACGTCGTACACCAGCACCGCCTCGGGCATCGCGTCGATCACGCGGCCGAGCGTGCGCAGCGCCTGCTCCTTCGCCCGCAGCTGGTGGGTGCGCTGCGCGACCACCTCGGACAGCGCATGCGCCAGCGCGCGCAGCTCGCGCGAGCCGACCGCCCGCTCGGGCGGCGCCTGCGCCGGTGCCTCCAGGTGGGTCGCGCGCTCGCGCGCCCAGCCGACCAGGCGCTCCAGCCCGCGCGCATGGCGGCGCATCAGCAGCCCGAACACGATGCCGCCGGTCAGCGAGATCGCGACGAACAGCACGACCAGCACGCCCACCACGTAGCGCACCGTGGTGTCGGCCGGACGCAGGCTGACGGTCGCGACCAGCAGGCCGTCGCCGCGCGGCAGCGGCACCCAGCTGCGCATGTGCGTGCCGTCGACCATCTGCCAGCCGGGATGCAGCGTCGCAGCGGGCACGGTGTCGAGCGGCAGGGCCGGCAGGTCGCCGTCGCTGCGCACGACGCGGGTCTCGCCCTGCATCGACAGCACGACGGCATTGACGTAGGTCGGCGCTTCGAGGTGGTTCTGCAGGCTTTGCCGCTGGGCCGCCGCCTCGAACTCGCTGCGCGGCAGGCCGCCGAGGTCGAGCGCCAGCCCGCGCAGGCGGCTCAGGCTGATGCCGCCGGCCACCTGGTGCATCGCCGATTCGACGTAGCCGAACGACACGACGCCCAGCGCGACGAGCACGACCGCGAGCGTCGCGGCGTGGATCACCAGCACCTGCGTCGCGAAGCCGCGCCGGCGAAACCAGTCGACGAACCGCGCCGCGGGTGGGCGGCGCGGTTGCACCTGAGTGTCCATGGTGGGTCAGATTAGAGTCATCGGCGTCGTCTTTGCAAAGGGCTCGGCCATCTCGAAGTACTGCTTGATCGTGAGAAGTTGGTCGGAAGCGTCGGTCATCGCACTGACGACGGCCGGATCGAAGTGCGTGCCGGCCTGCGCGCCGATCTCGCGGATCGCGAGGTGCAGCGGCCAGGCCGCCTTGTAGGGCCGCTCGCTGCTCAGCGCATCCAGCACGTCGGCCACCGCGACCAGCCGGCCCGACAGCGGGATCTCCTGGCCGCGCAGCCCCTGCGGGTAGCCGCTGCCGTCGAAGCGCTCGTGGTGCGACAGCGAGATCTCGGCGCCGAGCCGGATCACCGCCGACGACGAGTCGCGCAGCAGCTCGAAGCCGAGGGTTGGATGCCTGCGCATCGCCGTGCGCTCCTCGTCGTTCAGGCTGCCGCACTTGTTCAGCACCGCGTCGGGCACGCCGACCTTGCCGATGTCGTGCAGCGGCGCGGCCGCCACCAGCATCTGCGCCTGGGTCAGGCTGAGCCCGTAGCGGCGGCCGATGACGGCCGCGTAGTAGGCCATGCGCTCGGTGTGCTGCCCGGTGTTGCGGTCGCGCAGCGCCGCGATGCGCGACAGGTGGCGCAGCGTCGACTCGTCCTCGTCGGTGATCTCCGCCTTCTGCTCGTACTGCGCGAGCAGGCCCCAGCCGCCGTGCGATGCCGGCCCCTCGCGGCCGGCATCGGCCAGCAGCACGCGGTCGAGCACCGGCGCGGCCAGCGACGGCGCAGCCATCTCGAACGGCGCCTGTGCGGCGCTCAGCAGGCCGCGCACGCGGCCCAGCAGCTCCTCGCCGGTCAGGTCCTTGGACAGCACGTCGTTCGCCCCGGCCTCCATCGCACGCGGCCGCAAGGCCTCCAGCGACTGGCCGGTGAACATCACGATCGGCAGCTTGCGCGCCGGCGGGTAGTGGCGCAGCGCCTCGATGAAGCGGATGCCGTCGATCTGCGGCATGCCGTAGTCGACCAGCACCAGGTCCGGCAGCCGGTAGTGGCAGGCCTGCAGCGCCGGCCAGGCACTGCGGAACACCGTGACGTTGCGAAAGCCCCGTGTGTTCAGCAGCTTCTGCATGCGCACACCGACGACCGGGTTGTCGTCGACGATGCAGATGCGTGGCACGAAGGGCGCGAAAGGAAGGGTGCGTGGCGTGTTCATTCGGCCAGTCTGGCAGAAAGATCGACAAAAATCGATTGCGATTTATGTGATTAATACACCCCGCCACCCCCTCATTCCGGGGGGTCATCCTCACATTTGCGGACGGAATCTACCATTGCAGCCATCGGGAATGCGAGGGCTTGCGCGATGCATTCCACTTAATCACAATAATCGCCGTAAACACAACTTTCACACCGGAGGTGTCTTCATGAAGAACGTCCTGATCGCCGCCCTGCTCGGGCTTGGACTGGCAGCCCATGGCAGCGCATTCGCCGCGGGCAGTGCCTCGCAGAACTTCAACGTCTCGGTCAGCCTGACGCCGGCTTGCGTGCTCGGCACCGTCGCCGACATCTCCTTCACCTACACCGGCTTGCAGGCCGCGGCGGCCACCGGCAGCGGCGGCAGCTTCTCGATCCAGTGCACCGACCACCTGCCGTACAGCTTCTCGCTGGACGCCGACGCCGGCTCCACCGTGAATGGCACGTCGCGCACCTATACCGACCTGGCCACGCTGCTCTCCTACACGCTGACCACACCGGACGCCGGCACGGGCAACGGGTCCAGCCAGTCGCTGTCGCTGAGTTCGACGATGGCGGCCAACCAGGCAGGCTCCTGCCCGTCGGCGACCGTCTGCACCAACAGCGCGAGCGCCAACCGCAGCCGCACGCTGACGATCACCTACTGAGCCCAGCGAGGTCATGCACGCCCACCCGCGGGTCGGATCGCTGCGCCGCCGGCACGGCCGGGCGCCGCATTGGCACGTGCTGGGCGGCGTGTGCGCCGCGCTGGCCGGCGGCACCGCGTTGCCTGCGCGCGCCGGCTCCGCCGAGGCCGGCTTCGCGGTCCACATCGCACTGACGCTGCCGGCCGGTTGCAGAAGCAGCATCGAGCGCTCGGCCGGCGGCGCGCGCGTCACGCTCACCTG
>NZ_JBFUFQ010000150.1:0-14387 GCF_056403355.1 Rhizobacter sp. P2_H3
CGGTTCGCGAGCGGCGGCACGTCGAGCTGCGAGCGCACGTCGGCGGCCAGCACGCGGCCGAGCGCGTCGAAGGTCGGCAGCGTCTCGATCTCGCCGGCCGGCAGCGGTTGCACCGCGGCGAGCAGGCGTGCCAGTGCGTCGTCGAGCGACAGCAGCGCTGCCTTGGCGCGATCAGGGGATGGCGGGGAACTGGTAGTCATAGCGCGAAGCATCGGCGAGCAGGAACGCGGCTGCTGCGGCAGGGTCATTCAGGTCGAGCACCGGGCGCGAGGTCGGCTCGGGCAGGCGGTCGGCGCTGTCGGTCGCGATCGCGACGATGAACGGATCGGTCGGGTAGTTGGCCTGCTTGCCGGTGGCGGCGCGCCAGACCTCGATCTTCGGCAGGTCGGCATGCTTGAAGCCCTCGACCAGCACCCAGTCGCACTCGACCAACTCGGCGATCAGCTGGTGCACCGTCGGCTCGGCCAGCTGCTCGTACTCGCGGATCTTGGCGAGGCGCCGGTCGGAGGCGATCACGATCTCGAACGCGCCGGCCTGGCGGTGGCGGTATGAATCCTTGCCCGGCTGGTCGATGTCGAAATCGTGGTGCGCATGCTTGACCACCGACACGCGCTGGCCCGCCGCGCGCAGCAGCGGGATCAGCTGCTCGACCAGCGTGGTCTTGCCGGAGCCCGAGTAGCCGCTGAAGCCGATGACTTTCATGGCGCGCTCAGACGTGGGCCGTGACGCGTTGGGCAATGTAGCGCTTGACCGCCTCGGCATCGACCGGCATCACCTCGAAGCGCTTCGGCAGGTCCTCGATGCCGTTCAGCTGGTGCGGCCGGGCCGGCTGGCGGTTCAGCGCCTCGATGATGGTGTCGGCAAACTTGGCCGGCAGCGCGGTCTCGAGCACGATCATCGGCACCGCCGGGTCGAGGTGCTCCAGCGCGACCTTCAATCCGTCGGCCGTGTGCGTGTCGATCATCGTGCCGAAGCGTTCGTACGCGAGGCGGATCGTCGCGAGCCGATCGGCATGCGTGCTGTGGCCCGAGACGAAGCCGTCGGCGGCGATGCGCGCGAACTCGTCCGGCGTGATCGAGAAGCGGCCGTGCTGCTCGAGCGCGGTCTTGAACAGCGCGCGGGTGCGCTCGCCGTCGCGGCCCAGCAGGTCGAACACGAAGCGCTCGAAGTTCGATGCCTTCGAGATGTCCATCGACGGGCTCGAGGTCTCGAAGGTCTCGCTGCCGGCGCGCACTCGGTAGGTGCCGGTGCGGAAGAACTCGTCGAGCACGCGGTTCTCGTTGGTGGCCAGCACGAGCTGCCGGATCGGCAGGCCCATGCGGCGCGCCACGTGGCCGGCGCAGATGTTGCCGAAGTTGCCCGACGGCACCGCGAAGCTGACTTGCGCCGCCCCGTCGCGCGTGGCCTGCAGCCAGCCGGCGAAGTAGTACACCACCTGCGCGAGYAGCCGCGCCCAGTTGATGGAATTGACGGTGCCGATGCGGTGCGCGCGCTTGAACGCCAGGTCGTTCGACACCGCCTTGACGATGTCCTGGCAATCGTCGAACACGCCTTCGATCGCGATGTTGTGGATGTTCGGATCCTGCAGGCTGAACATCTGCGCCTGCTGGAACGGGCTCATGCGGCCGTGCGGGCTCAGCATGAAGACGTTGATGCCCTGCTTGCCGCGCATCGCATGCTCGGCGGCGCTGCCGGTGTCGCCCGAGGTCGCGCCGAGGATGTTCAGCGTCTCGCCGCGGCGGCCCAGTTCGTACTCGAACAGGTTGCCGAGCAGCTGCATCGCCATGTCCTTGAAGGCGAGCGTCGGGCCGTTCGACAGGCCTTCCAGGTACAGCCCGGGGCGCAGCGCCGTCAGCGGCGCGATCTGCTCGGAGCCGAACACGGCCTTCGTGTAGGTCTTCGCGGTCAGCGCGCGCAGGTCAGCCGCCGGGATGTCGTCGATGTAGAGCGACAGGATCTCGAAGGCCAGCGCGTGGTACGGCAGCTCGCGCCAGCGCGCGAGCGTCGCCGCGTCGACCTGCGGGTAGTGCGTCGGCAGGTACAGGCCGCCGTCGGGCGCGAGGCCCTCGAGCAGGATGTCGGAGAAGCCGCGCTGGGTGGCATCGCCACGGGTGCTGATGTATTTCACGACAGCTCTTCCTTGCGGATGCGCACGATCGGCGACAGCACCGTGGGCAGCGCCTGCATCTGCGCGAGCGCCTTGTTCATCTCGCCCTCGACGGTGTCGTGGGTCAGGATGATCACGTCGGTGTGGGCCTCGCCTTCGGCCGACTCCCGTTGCAGCAGCGCATCGATCGAGATCCCGTGCTCGGCCAGGATGCCGGTGATGCGCGCCAGCACGCCGGCCTGGTCGGCCACCTGCAGCCGCAGGTAGAACGAGGTGACGACCTGTTCCATGCCGAGGATCGGCGTGTCGGTGAGCTGGTTCGGCTGGAAGGCCAGGTGCGGCACTCGGTGGTCGGGGTCGGCGGTGTGCAGCCGGGTGATGTCGACCAGGTCGGCGACCACGGCGGAGGCCGTCGGCTCGGAGCCGGCGCCCTTGCCGTACGACAGCGTCGTGCCGACCGCATCGCCGTGCACGACGACGGCGTTCATCGCGCCCTCGACGTTGGCGATCAGCCGCTTCGACGGCACCAGCGTCGGGTGCACGCGCAGCTCGATGCCGGCGTTCTTGCCGAGGTCGTCGCGCCGCTTCGTGATGCCCAGCAGCTTGATGCGGTAGCCGAGCTGCTCGGCGTAGGTGATGTCGGCGGCCTGCAGCTTCGTGATGCCCTCGATGTGGGCGCGCTCGAACTGCACCGGCGTTCCGAACGCGATCGCGCTCATGATGGTCAGCTTGTGCGCGGCGTCGACGCCCTCGATGTCGAAGGTCGGGTCGGCCTCGGCATAGCCCAGGCGCTGCGCCTCCTTCAGCACCGCGTCGAAATCGAGGCCCTTGGCCCGCATCTCCGACAGGATGAAGTTGGTGGTGCCGTTGATGATGCCGGCGATCCATTCGATGCGGTTGGCCGACAGGCCCTCGCGCAACTGCTTGATGATCGGGATGCCGCCGGCCACCGCGGCCTCGAAGGCCACCATCACGCCCTTGGCATGCGCCGCCGCGAAGATCTCGGTGCCGTGCACCGCGAGCAGCGCCTTGTTGGCGGTGACGACGTGCTTGCCGGCCGCGATGGCTTCCATCACCAGCGTCTTCGCGATGTCGTAGCCGCCGATCAGCTCGACGACGATGTCGATCGCCGGGTTCGCGATGACCTCGCGCGCATCGGCCACCACCTTCGCGGCATCACCGACGATGCCGCGCGCCCGCTCGACGTTGCGTGCCGCCACCATCGTGATCTGAATGCTGCGGCCGGCGCGACGCCGAATTTCCTCCTGATTGCGCTGCAGCACGTTGAACGTGCCGCTGCCGACGGTACCGAGGCCGAGCAGACCGACTTGGATGGGTTTCATGGTGCGAGAACGCCCGATGCGGGCTGGTTGAGGAATCGGTGCAAAAAAATCAGTGCGAATGACGCTTGCGGTAGTGGTCGAGGAAGCGCGCGATGCGGCCGATCGCGTCGGAGAGGTCGTCGGAGTTCGGCAGGAACACGAGCCGGAAGTGATCGGGCTGCAGCCAGTTGAAGCCGGTGCCCTGCACGATCAGCACCTTCTCGTCGGCGAGCAGGTCGTAGGCGAACTGCTGGTCGTCGGCGATCGGGTAGAGCTTGGGATCGAGGCGCGGGAACATGTACAGGGCCGCCTTCGGCTTCACGCAGCTGACGCCGGGGATCTGCGTCAGCAGCTGGTGCGCGAGGTCGCGCTGGCGGCACAGCCGGCCGCCGGGGGCGACCAGGTCCTTGATGCTCTGGTAGCCGCCAAGCGCAGTCTGGATCGCGAGCTGGCCGGGCGTGTTGGAGCACAGGCGCATCGACGCGAGCATGTTCAGCCCCTCGATGTAGTCGCGCGCATGGCGCTTCTCGCCGGAGACGATCATCCAGCCGGCGCGGTAGCCGCAGGAGCGGTAGTTCTTGCTGAGGCCGTTGAAGGTGACGAACAGCACGTCGGTCGCGAGCGACGCGATGCTGGTGTGGGTGTTGCCGTCGTACAGCGTCTTGTCGTAGATCTCGTCGGCGAACACGATCAGCTGGTGCTGGCGCGCGACCTCGACGATCTCGCGCAGCAGGCTGTCGGGGTACAGCGCGCCGGTCGGGTTGTTCGGGTTGATCACGACGATCGCCTTGGTGTTCGGCGTGATCCTGGCCTTGATGTCGGCGATGTCGGGGAACCAGTCGCTCTGCTCGTCGCAGACGTAGTGCACCGCGGTGCCGCCCGAGAGGGCCACCGAGGCGGTCCACAGCGGGTAGTCGGGCGCCGGCACCAGGACTTCGTCGCCGTCGTTGAGCAGCGCGTTCATGCTCATCGCGATCAGCTCGGAGGCGCCGTTGCCGAGGTAGACATCGTCGACGGTGACGCCGGCGATGTTCTTCTCCTGCGAGTAGTGCACGACCGCCTTGCGCGGCGCGAACAGCCCCTTCGAGTCGGTGTAGCCGGCCGAGTGCGGCAGGTTGCGGATCATGTCCTGCACGATCTCGTCCGGCGGTTCCAGGCCGAACACCGCGAGGTTGCCGATGTTCAGCTTGATGATCTTCTGGCCCTCTTCCTCCATCTGCCGGGCCTTCTCGAGCACGGGCCCGCGGATGTCGTAGCAGACGCTGGCGAGCTTGCTGGACTTGGAGATGGGTTTCAACGGGGGCTCCGGCGGGGTCAGGAGAGCGGAATTTTGGCACAGCGCTGCTGTGTGCCCGGTCATAGCAAGCTTTCGCCCGCACGGTCGCCATGACAGGAAGAATCTTCTTCGTTCATCGTGCCTGTGAGTGCCGAACCGTCCCCCGCGCTGTCGCCTCCACCACTCAGGAAGGTGCTCGCGATCACACGCCGCTGTTCCAGGTTCTCACGAATCCTTTGCTCCCGTGGTGTCGGAAGCGTCGCCGTCACGTCCGTCGACGAGCTTCGGGTGACGATGACCTCGGCCAACCGTGTGACGGTATCGGGATGGGCACTGCCGTCCGGATCGGCCAGGTAGTTGGCGCTGCGCGCGCGAGCGCCACCGGTCGCAGCATTGAGCAAGGACCCGACGAAAAGGAAGAAGGTTTCGACATCGGGGTAGCCCAGCCGGCTGCACAGCGTTGCCAGCGAGCCGAAGGCATCGTTGCCGGTCGCCGCCGTCGCGATCCGTGCCGACGCGTTCTGCACGAGATGCCGGCGAAACTTCGGCAGGCCGTCTTCATCGCCCACGACACAGGGCTGGCGATCCACGACACAGACCAGGGGCTGGTCCGGTGGCGATTCGAGCCCCACCAGAGCGGGACACCACGCCACCAGCTTGCTCGCGAGGTCGGGCCAGAAGCCGTCCAAGGTCTCGTTCACAGGCCCGTAGACGCTCTTGAACTCGATGCCGATCGCCTCGTGGGCCAGGCAGGTCCGCAACTGGATCAGTGAAATCAGGTTCTTGCCGAATGCCTGCCCGCCCCCCAGGGCTCCTGCCGACGAGATGGCATAGAGGGCATCCCGCAACAGCCACACCCGCCACTGTTCGTCGTCCGTCAGCTTGATGAACTCCTTCCCGCCCTGCGGGTTGATGATGCAGCGGCACAACGAGAGCCCGGACGTCCATCGGCTTCGTGAACCGGACTGCAGCAGATCACGGAACGGACGCGCGACCAGGCCGGTGATCTGCGCCTGCACGGGTATCAGCGCGCATCGGAAGGCATGCTCGATCAGATCGCCTGACATCTGCGCCGCTGCCTTGATCTCGCACAGGCTGGCGTTCTGCGACAGCATGCCACCCTGCCAAGGTTCGGGCTCGAAGGCCGACGTGCCGTTGCCTCCCGGGCTGCCTTGCGATGATCGCGCCTGGGCATCGAAGGAAGCCAACCCGACCAGGAAGAAGCTCACCGGCAATGCCCACGGCAGGATCAGCGAGGTCCACCGCATCAGGTTGAAGCATTTCGACTCGGCGTAGCGGCCGAGTTGCGCGTCTGCCGGCCGGCGGAACGCCTGCGTGTTGACGATCTTCTTCTGGAAGAACCGGTCCACCCCGATGAACGCCAGGGCCACGGTCAGACCCAGGATCGTCACCAGCGGCCAGGCATGCCCGTCCACGGCGCCGAGAAAGGCTTCCATGGCGGATGAGATCGCCCACGACGCGAACAGCATCGCAATCCAGTGGCAGCCCCCTTCCCGCACGCCGTTCAGGGTGGATCGAAGCACCCACGGCATGCGCTCGAACAGCGGCGCCTTCACGGGGATGTCGGGGGAAGGCTCCTGAGCGATGCCCTCCTCCTCCGGCAGCATCGAACCGATTTGGTCCTCGACCTGGGAGAGGAACGGCTGGCGCAATTGCGCCAGCAGAGCCGCCACCGCGTCGTAGACGTCCCGCGGCAGCTCATCGGATCGGAAGAGGGAGACCACCTGGCATTGCGCCAGCAGATGGATCGACAACATGCCCACCGACCCTCTCAGCATCCTGTTTTCGACCACCACGAGGACAAGCTCCTTCAGTGCCTCACGCAGTTCCCCGCCTCGCCCCTCCATGGCACAGCCGGCTGCGTGGTTCAGCAGGATCCTGCATTCGCGTTGCAATTGCTCCGAGGGCGCCTCGACGTCTTTTCTCACCTGGAGCCAGTCGCAGGCCACCGGCATCATGTCCCGCTTGCGCAGGTTCTTGAGCTGCTTGATGGCAGTCTCCAGGGCGGTATGCAAATCCCCATTCGCCGCTGTCGATTCGAGCTTCTTGTTCAGCGTCTTGTGCACTTCATCAAGCGCTCCCTGGTCCGGCTCGGGAAACGCCGCCAGCAACTCGCACACGGCACGCTTGACGCTCCTTTTGCCCGACTTGCCATCCGCCGCCACGAAGTCGATACCGCCGTCGGCCAGATCCATCAGGCGCTGCACCAGCACATCACCCGGACTTCCGGACACGCACCGCCCCTCCATCAGTTCGACGAGCCGCCCCCAGTGCGCGGCTTCCTGCACCAGGTAGCGCGCCGTGCCGGCGTCGCCCACCACCTGCTCCTTGAAAGCSGAGTCGGCGGACAGCGGATGGGAAGCTGCCCTGTGCCCTCGCGAGACGGTTCTTGGTGCCTGCATCGGTGGTCTCCGTCGTTCAGATGCGCTGCTGCAAGGGCAGATCGGCAGGCCTCGCTTCATGCGTGCCACCCCCACCCCGGGCGCCGTCGTCCAGCAATCCGTGGCGTCGCCAATGCAAGGCAAGTTCAGCGGCCGCTCGCAAGCTGCGCACGAGCGCGTCGGCCTGGATGGCTTCGAGATCACCGTCGATGACACACACCGCACGGCCGGAATCCGGATCGATGCCCAGGGTCGTGCCTCGCTGCTGCAGCATCAACACGAAGTTCAGTTCCAGCATCCGCGTCAGCACGTCCTCCAGCCTTCGCGGGGCCGGCTCAGCCGGATCCCCGAGGTCGCACTGCATGCGCATGCGCCGCGGATCGACCAACGGGTCGTACAACAACGAGAAGCCGACGCCGTCCAGTGCGAGCTCGGAACGTGCAGCCATTCCTGCCTCGACGACCCAGCCGACCGGGAGCGTCAGACCAAGGCGCTGATGCACCCCGCGCACCAACGATGCAAAGCCGTCATGCATGCCCATCGACATTTGGAGAAGCCCTTCCCGCAGGCGGTTGTGAGTGACGATCCGTTGGTAACGGAAAGTCGCGAGGTGCACCATCTGCGGCGAAGATGCCGACATCTCGATTTCAGATATCGGATACGCGGTGTGAAAGAATTCGTGAACCTCGCCCCTGCGCATCCGACAGCTCGAACACGCCATGAAACTCCAGCCCGACCGCATCGAAGGCGTCAACGCCGTCTCCGGCCTGATCCCGGGGGCCGTCTCGATCAACGGCGTCGTGCACCGGCGCAGCATCGTCGTGCCGTGGCAGGGTGAGGTCGTGGAATGGAAGGTCGAGCGCTTCGATGAACTCACCGCCGAGCACTTCGGCGTGATCGCGGCGCTGTCGCCCGAGCTGGTGATCTTCGGCAGCGGCGACCGCATCCGATTCCCGCCGCCCGCCTGGCTGCGCCCGCTGATCGAGCGGCGCATCGGCATCGAGACGATGGACACCGCGGCGGCTTGCCGCACCTACAACGTGCTGGTCTCGGAGGGACGCCGCGCGGTGGTCGGCCTGCTGCTGGGCAGCTGATACCCGGCCGGAGCGCCATGGCCGTGGCCTTATAATCTACGGCTACGCCTCCCGCGGCGCAACTCCCCAGAATTCTTCATGACGCCAGCCCTCAACAAACCCCTCCCGGAATTTGAAGCGCTCGCAACCGGTGGCGTGAAGTTCACGCCCGCCGCCTTCGCGGGGCAGATCGTCGTTCTCTACTTCTACCCGAAGGACAACACGCCCGGTTGTACCACCGAGGCCATGCAGTTCCGCGATCGGCACAAGGATTTCGTCAAGGCCGGAGCGGTGGTTTTTGGCGTCTCGCGCGACAACATGAGCTCGCACGACAAGTTCAAGCAGAACCTCGAGCTGCCGTTCGAGCTGATCGCCGACACCGAAGAGAAGCTCTGCCACATGTTCGGCGTCGTCAAGAACAAGATCATGTACGGCAAGAAGGTCAAGGGCATCGAGCGCAGCACCTTCCTGATCGACGGTGAAGGCGTGCTGCGGGCCGAATGGCGCGGCATCAAGGTCGCGGGGCACGTCGACGAGATCCTGAAGGCCGTCAAGGGCCTGAAGAAAGCGGCCTGAAGAAGGCCGGTCGGTCCGGAAAATCCACGATGACGGGAGTTGTGTTGAGGTGTCATCGCGGATGTGCATAATGGGCCATGCCTGTGAGTTGTGAATCCAGACAGCCAAACATCAAGCCGCTCGGGCAACCGCGCGGCTTTTTTGTTGCCTGTCCTGTTGCCTCCCCCTTCGCCAACTGACACCCACACACCACCCATGCCACTGCCCAAGCCGCCTGCCAAACGCGCCGCCCTCCTGACCCCCGCCGATTTCGAATCGCAGGCCGCTCCCAAACCCGGCAAACGCACGCAGAACAAACGCAGCGAGGAACCCGCCTCGCCGGCGGTGCTCGACCTGTTCGATGCGCCGCGCGAGGCCGCGCCGGTGGTCACCGCCAAGGCGATCGCGCCGGTGACGGCCCCGCCGGTCGCGAGCCCGGCCGCGTACCCCGCCGACAAGCCGCGCCGCAGCGCGCCGGAGCCGAAAGCCCGCAAGCCGCGCGGCACCGGCCCGGCCAAGCTCTTCGTGCTCGACACCAACGTGCTGATGCACGACCCGACCTGCCTGTTCCGCTTCGAGGAACACGACGTCTACCTGCCGATGATCACGCTCGAGGAGCTCGACGATCACAAGAAGGGCATGTCCGAGGTCGCCCGCAATGCGCGCCAGGTGAGCCGCGACCTCGATGCGCTGGCCGGCGGCCTGTCCGACCAGCCGGGGCGCGACATGGCCGACGGCCTGCCGCTCGCGACCACCGGCCACCGTGAGGCCGGCGGCAAGCTGTTCTTCCAGACCACGCTGGTCAACGTGACGCTGCCGCAGGGGCTGCCGCAGGGCAAGGCCGACAACCAGATCCTGGGCGTCGTGCAGGCGCTGCGCGACCAGCAGCAGGGCCGCGAGGTGGTGCTGGTGTCCAAGGACATCAACATGCGCATCAAGGCGCGTGCGCTGGGCCTGGCCGCCGAGGACTACACCAACGACAAGACGCTGGACGACGGCGACCTGCTCTACACCGGCGTGCTGCCGCTGCCCGCCGATTTCTGGGATCGCCATGGCAAGACCATGGAGAGCTGGAACCAGGGCGGCCTCACCTACTACCGCATCAGCGGGCCGATGGTGCCGGCGCTGCTGGTCAACCAGTTCGTCTACCTCGAGGCGCCGGGCGCCGCGCCGCTGTACGCCAAGGTCACCGAGATCACCGGCAAGACCGCGGTGCTGCGCACGCTGCGCGAGTACACCCACCAGAAGAACGCGGTGTGGGGCGTCACCGCGCGCAACCGCGAGCAGAACTTCGCGCTGAACCTGCTGATGGACCCGGAGTGCGACTTCATCACGCTGACCGGCACGGCCGGCACCGGCAAGACGCTGATGACGCTGGCGGCCGGGCTGTCGCAGGTGATGGACGACCGCCGCTACACCGAGATCATCGTGACGCGCGTGACGGTGCCGGTCGGCGAGGACATCGGCTTCCTGCCGGGCACCGAGGAAGAGAAGATGTCGCCGTGGATGGGCGCGCTCGACGACAACCTCGAGGTGCTGTCGAAGACCGACGGCGCCGCCGGCGAATGGGGCCGCGCGGCCACCAACGACCTGGTGCGCAGCAAGATCAAGATCAAGAGCCTGAACTTCATGCGCGGGCGCACCTTCCTGAACAAGTTCGTGATCATCGACGAGGCGCAGAACCTGACGCCCAAGCAGATGAAGACGCTGATCACGCGCGCCGGCCCCGGCACGAAGATCGTGTGCCTGGGCAACCTGGCGCAGATCGACACGCCGTACCTGACCGAGGGCAGCTCGGGCCTGACCTTCGCGGTCGACCGCTTCAAGGGCTGGCCGCATTCGGGGCACGTCACGCTGGCGCGCGGCGAGCGCTCGCGCCTCGCCGACTTCGCGTCAGAGGTGCTCTGACCCCACCCTCTCGCGGATCTGCTGCAGCGCGGTCGGATCCTCGATGGTGGTCAGGTCGCCCGGGTCGCGGTGCTCGCACACGGCCTGGATCGCGCGGCGCAGCAGCTTGCCGGAGCGCGTCTTCGGCAGCGCGCTGACGAAGTGCACCCGCGAGGGCCGGGCGATCGCGCCCAGCCCCTGCTCGACCGTCTTCATCACCTCGCCCTCCAGCCGCAGCCGGGCGGCCTCGTCGCTCGCACGCCCCGCGTCGCGAAGCACGACGAAGGCCATCGCGGCCTGCCCCTTCAGCGCATCGGCCACGCCCACCACCGCCACCTCGGCCACCGCCGGGTGGCTGCTGATGCTCTCCTCGATCTCGCGCGTGCCCAGCCGGTGGCCCGCCACGTTGATCACGTCGTCGGTGCGGCCGAGGATGAAGTAGTAGCCGTCCTCGTCGCGCACGCCCCAGTCGAAGGTGCTGTAGACCATGCGCCCGGGGATCGTCTTCCAGTAGGTCTCGACGAAGCGCGCATCGTCGCGCCACACCGTCTGCATGCAGCCCGGAGGCAACGGCCCTTCGATGACCAGCACGCCCTTCTGGTTCGGCTGCGTCAGCTCCTCGCCGCTCAGCTCGTCGATCAGCTTCACGTCGTAGCCGTACATCGGCACGCCCGGGCTGCCGAACTTGCCGGCCGCCGGCTCGACGCCATTGGCGATCGTCAGGATCGGCCAGCCGGTCTCCGTCTGCCAGTAGTTGTCGATGACCGGCTTGCCCAGCCCGTCGGCGATCCAGTGCGCGGTCGGCTCGTCCAGCGGTTCGCCAGCCAGGAACAGCGCACGCAGGCTCGACAGGTCGTGCCGCTTCAGCAGCGCGGCATCGTGCTTCTTCAGCACCCGCACCGCGGTCGGCGAGCTGAACATCACGCTGACGCGGTACTTCTCGACCAGGCTCCACCACACCGCCGCGTCAGGCCGGATCGGCAGCCCCTCGTACATCAGCGTCGCCATGCCGGCGATCAGCGGCCCGTAGACGATGTAGCTGTGGCCGACCACCCAGCCGATGTCGCTGGTGCAGAAAAAGGTCTCGCCGGCCCGCCCCTGGAAGATGTGCTTCATGCTCGCGGCCAGCGCCACCGCGTAGCCGCCGGTGTCGCGCTGCACGCCCTTGGGCCGGCCGGTGGTGCCGCTGGTGTACAGCGTGTAGCTCGGCTGCGTGGCCTCGACCCAGGTGCACGGCACCACCGCGTCGAAGTGCGCCGCCCGCAGCGACTCGTACGAGGCATCGCGCTGCGCATCGAGCTGCATCGGGGCGAGCCCGCGGTCGATCATCAGCGTGCGCGGCGTGTGGTGATCGGCCAGCCGCATCGCCTCGTCGAGCAGCGGCTTGTAGGCCACCACCTTGCCGCCGCGGCTGCCGGCATCGGCGCTGACGATCAGCACCGGCTGCGCATCGTCGATGCGGCTCGCCAGGCTGACGCTCGCGAAGCCGCCGAACACCACCGAATGGATCGCGCCGATGCGGGCGCAGGCCAGCATCGTGAATGCCGCCTCGGGAATCATCGGCAGGTAGACCAGCACCCTGTCGCCCTGCTTCACACCGAGCGCCAGCAGGATGGCCGCCATGCGCTGCACCTCGGCATGCAGCTCGCGGAAGCTGTAGCGCCGCTCGTCGCCGGTCTCGCTGGAGACGTAGATCAGCGCGTCCTGGTCGGCGCGCGCGGCCAAGTGCCGGTCGACCGCGTTGTGGCACAGGTTGGTCCACCCGCCGACGAACCAGCGCGCGAACGGCGGGTGGCTCGCGTCGCAGACCTGCCCGAACGGCCGCTCCCAGTCGATCAGCGCCGCCTGTTCGGACCAGAAGCCGGCGCGGTCGGCGAGCGAGCGCGCATGAAAATCGCGATAGGCATTCATACCCTTGGTTACACCACAGAAACACCCCCGCAACAACCCAGGAAAAGCCTGAAAAGAACGTGCTAAGTGCCGGTTTTGAAAGGACTTTTGCCGTTGACGCTGCCCGGTGACTCTTTTATGCTGCGCGGCATGTTTCGGTCGGCCGTCCCCTTTTTCGTGCGCAGCGCCCTGGTGGCGGCGGCCTTCGGCTGCGGCAGCGCCTGGGCCGATACCGACCAGATCTCCCGCCTGCTGACCGACAAGGGGCTGATCGCGCCGGGTGGCGCGGCCGCCACGCCGGCTGCGGCACCGCCCAGTGAAGCGGCCTCCGCCCCGGCGGTCATCACGACAGCGACAGCCCCCGAAAGCTTCACCCAGCAGGTCCGCGAGAAGGCATCCGACATGGTGCTGACCGCGATGAACTTCCTTGGCGTGCGGTACCGCCGCGGCGGCAACGACGCCGACTCCGGCTTCGACTGCAGCGGCTTCACCCGCCACGTCTTCGAGAGCGCGCTCGGCCTCGTGCTGCCGCGCCGCGCCGACGAGCAGGCACACGCCAAGGGCCTGACAGCGGTCAAGCGCGACGAGCTGAAGCCCGGCGACCTGGTCTTCTTCAACACGCTGCGCCGCACCTTCTCGCACGTCGGCATCTACATCGGCGAAGGCAAGTTCATCCACGCGCCGAAGCCGGGCGGCGAGGTGCGGGTCGAGGACATGCGCTTCGCGTACTGGGCCAAGCGCTTCACCGGTGCCCGCCGCGCCGAGCAGGCCGATGCGCCGGCCGTGCCGTCGGCCACTGCGACGCTCGCTGCCGCTCCGGCCGGCGAGCCGCTGGCCGAGGTCGGCGCGGTAGCGGCCCCGCTTGCGGCTGTGGTGACGGCCGCAGCGCCGACCGCGCCCGAGGTGCTGAAGCCGAGCAGCCCGCCGGCCACCCGCAAGGTCACCCACAAGACCCGCCGCAAACCCGCGGCAAAGGCCGTGAAGGCCGTCAAGGCCTAATCGCCCCACGCCCATCCGACGCATGCCGGGCGGGCACAATCCGCCCATGGCCGACAAAGTGATTCCGCTGGCAGACCACCGCTATGCCTCCAGCGTGCCGCTGGTGCCTGCGCAATCGACTGCTCCCACCGGCCTGCTCGCCGACACGCTGGGCCGCCCGCTGCGCGACCTGCGCATCTCGGTGACCGACCGCTGCAACTTCCGCTGCAGCTACTGCATGCCGAAGGAAGTCTTCGACAAGCACTACGAGTTCCTGCCGCACAGTTCGCTGCTGAGCTTCGAGGAGATCGCGCGCCTGGCCCGCCAGTTCGTCGCGCACGGGGTGCGCAAGATCCGCCTGACCGGCGGTGAGCCGCTGCTGCGCAAGAACCTGGAGCGGCTGGTGGAGATGCTGGCCGCGCTGCGCACCGCCGGCGACGGGCTGCCGCTGGACCTCACGCTGACGACCAACGGCTCGGTGCTGGCGCGCAAGGCGCAGGCGCTGAAGGATGCCGGCCTGCAGCGCATCACCGTCAGCCTCGATGCGCTCGACGATGCGGTGTTCCGCCGCATGAACGATGCCGATTTCCCGGTCGCCGACGTGCTGGCCGGCATCGAGGCGGCGCAGCGCGTCGGGCTCGGCCCGATCAAGATCAACATGGTGGTCAAGCGCGGCACCAACGACGACCAGATCGTCGCGATGGCGCGGCACTTCCGCCACAGCGGCGCGGTGCTGCGCTTCATCGAGTACATGGACGTCGGCGCCACCAACGGCTGGCGCATGGACGAGGTGCTGCCGTCGGCCGAGGTCGTCGCGCGCATCGCCGCCGAGTTCCCGCTGCAGCCGCTCGGCGCGCAGCAGCCCGGCGAGACCGCGCAGCGCTGGCGCTATGCCGA
>NZ_JBFUFQ010000151.1:0-14196 GCF_056403355.1 Rhizobacter sp. P2_H3
GGCGACTCGGCCGCAGCGAGCGCGGCGATGACCGGGCCGGGCTTCGGCGCCGCCAGCGCCAGCACTGCCGACAGCGCGCAATGCTCGCTGCCATGCGCCCCGGCGTGGTCGGCGGGCGCCTGCTTCGGCTCGCCGCTGTCGTCGAGCGCGACGGTGGCGACACCGTAGACCGTGCAGACCTCGACCAGCGTCTTGCCCTGCATCTGCGCCGACGCGCTCGCCAGCATCGGCACCGCGGCTTTCAGCAGCAGCGCCAGCGCAAAGGCCCAGACGGCCCATCGCGATGCAGGATGGCGGGAGGTCATGGTCCGATTGTGCCGCAGCCGTCCGGACGGCCTCTGCACATTTCCTGCACACCGCGTGAGCAAACGCAAACGCTCGCCAGCGCCGTCGATAATGGGCCATGGCCATCCAGACCGACGATTTCGGCAGCCTGCCACCGCGCGTGGTGAGCGCTGCGCCCAGCTCGCCCAACGAAGAGGCGATCGAGCGGGCGCTGCGCCCGAAGGGCCTGGCCGAGTACGTGGGCCAGGCCAAGATCCGCGAGCAGCTGGAGATCTTCATCGGCGCGGCCCGCATGCGTGGCGAGGCGATGGACCACGTGCTGCTGTTCGGCCCACCCGGCCTCGGCAAGACCACGCTGAGCCACATCATCGCCAACGAGCTCGGCGTGAACCTGCGCCAGACCTCGGGCCCGGTGCTCGAGAAGCCGAAGGACCTGGCGGCGATCCTGACCAACCTCGAGAAGAACGACGTGCTCTTCATCGACGAGATCCACCGGCTGAGCCCGGTCGTCGAGGAAATCCTGTACCCGGCGCTGGAGGACTACCAGATCGACATCATGATCGGCGAGGGCCCGGCCGCGCGCTCGATCAAGCTCGACCTGCAGCCGTTCACGCTGGTCGGCGCCACCACGCGCGCCGGCATGCTGACCAACCCGCTGCGCGACCGCTTCGGCATCGTCGCGCGGCTGGAGTTCTACAGCGCCGAAGAACTCGCGCGCATCGTGCACCGCTCGGCCGGGCTGCTGAACGTGCCGACCGATGCCGAGGGCGCGTTCGAGATCGCCCGCCGCTCGCGCGGCACGCCGCGCATCTCGAACCGGCTGCTGCGCCGCGTGCGCGACTACGCCGACGTGAAGGGCGACGGCCGCATCTCGAAGGCGCTGGCCGACAAGGCGCTCGCGATGCTCGACGTCGACCCGCAGGGCTTCGACGTGATGGACCGCAAGCTGCTCGAGGCGGTGATCCACCGCTTCGACGGCGGCCCGGTCGGCCTGGACAACGTGGCTGCGGCGATCGGCGAGGAGCGCGAGACCATCGAGGACGTGATCGAGCCGTACCTGATCCAGCAAGGCTACCTGCAGCGCACGCCGCGCGGCCGGGTCGCGACGCTGGCGGCCTTCCGGCACCTCGGCGTGACGCCGACGCGGGCCGCGACCGACCTGTTCGACAACTGACGCCATCTGCCGACGCACGTCGGCAGATCACCTACACGCCCACCCGTCGTCACCCTCCACGCGGCACGGCGCCCGGCCGTCTGCAGCCGCCCCGCCCTCCGGTCGACAATCAGACGGCGGAGGAAGCACTCGATGAAGTTCGTGGTGGTCGAGGATGACGAAGCGCAACGGCGGCAACTGGTGTCGCTGCTGATGGCGCTGCCCGGCGCGATGGTGGTCGGGCAGGCGAGCGCACAAGCGCCTGTGATGGCGCTGCTGCGCCAGCTCGATCCGGACGTGGTGCTGCTGAGCCTGGACCTCACCGATGGCCAGGGGTTGAGCCTGCTGGAGCGGATCCACCGCGAGCGGCTTGGCTGCCATGTCTACCTGATTGGCGAATTGCGTGGCGAACTGCACGAAGAACTGCGCGGCAACCTTCCCGGCGCCGCCGGCATCTTCGACCGGCACGACCTCGACCACGGCCTGCTGCCCCGCCTGCAAAGCGAGATGTGGCGGCATTCCGAGCCGCTGCGGCTGTCAGCCCTGAGCGATCAGATCAGGTCCTCGACCACCAACCAGTGGTAGCGCTCGGCGAGCCGGGCATCGAAGCGCTTGACGACCTCGGCGACGCGCTCGGCGTGCGGCGTGTCGGGCGCGTACACCAGCAGCCAGCCGCAGCCTTCGCCGGCGAGCTGCTGGTAGCGTCGCATCAGCGTCACCTCGTAGCCGAAACCGGCCAGCTGGCTCGCGTGGCCGAGCATGTGCCGCATCTGCGCGCCTTCTTCCTCGGCGGTGATGAACATCACGTCATCGTCGTCGAAGCCCGCATCGACCAGGGCCCGCATCGCCTGCCGCGCGAGCTCGTCGCTCGGCAGCGCGACGACCACGTGGCCGACCGGTTTGAATGCGCCCAGCGAGTGGGGCCGGGCACCCTTGGTCATCCGCTTGACTGACATCGCATCACCCTCCAGACGGGTCCCGATGAAGGACCTGCAGGAAGTCTAGACCTCGCTCGCCGGGCGTCAATGCGAAGTCGCCTGGGGGCCCGCGAATGGGGGCCGCACCGCCTGCACGAGAGCGCCGGGCGTGTAGCCGAAGTGGCGGCTGAACCAGCGCGTCAGGTGCGCTTGGTCGGCGAAGCCGCAGGCCTGCGCCGCCTGCGCGATCGATGCGCCGTCGAGCAGCAGCCGGCGCGCGCGGGCCAGGCGGGCGGCGCGCAGGTAGTCGCCGGGGCTCAGTCCCAGCCAGCGCGTTGCGACGCGGTGGAAATGTTCGCGGCTGAGCGCGCAGTCGCGTGCGAGCTCGTCGATCGCGAGCGTGGTCTCGCCGGTGGCGGCCGCCGCGGCACGCTGCAGCGCGGCCAGCACCTGGCGCGCCGCACGGCCCGAGGGATCCGGATCGCCCGGCAGCAGCGACTGGTCATCGGCCAGCGCCGCCGCTGCGCGGTTCAGCCAGGCCGATGCGGCGGCGCTGTCGCGGTCGCTGTGGTTGTCGCACAAGCCCTGCGCTTCGGCGGCCAGCGCAGGCATCGGCGCACGCGCACTGCCCCGCGGCATCGCCACCCCCCGCGCCGCCAGCCACGGCACAGGGGCATAGACCATCACGACGCGCGTGTCGCCGCCCTCGCCCGCATCGAGCCCGCAGGTGTGCACGGCGCCCGGTGCGATCGCCAGCAGGTCGCCCGCCGACGCGGTGTGCCGGCGCCCGCCCAGGCTGAAGCGGCAGCGGCCGGCCAGCACCGCGCCGATCGACCATTCGTCATGCCAGTGCGGCGCCCATTCCTGCCCCGGCCGGTGGTGCATCACCTGCTCGAGCGCCAGCCGGCCATCGACATGCCAGCGCCGCACGCTCGAATGCCGCGTCAGGCCGGTCTCAGGCATCGCGCGCCCCGACGACCGTCAGGCCGCACCAGCCGGCGCTCGCCTCGCCGGGCTGCAGGTCGCCAAGCAGCGACAGCTCCTCGCGCGGGTGCGCGAACACACGCAGCGACGCACTGGCCGCATGCCATCCGCTCGTGGTCGGCTGCGCGATGTCGGCGCGCAGCAGGCGCAGCTCGGGCGGGCGGGCTGGTTCGCGCAGGTCGGGCAAGCCAGCCACGCCGAGCGTCGGCATCGCGAGGAAGCCGAGCGGCCGGCCCGCCGCGCCGGTCAGGCATGCCTCGGCCTCGATCAGGCGGCGGTCCTTCACCGCCAGGCTCGCGCCCAGCCGCGTGCCGGCGCGCAGCGGCGCGGCGGCCGGGTGATCGAGCGGCAGGCTGCGCGTGAGCCAGGTGCTGCCCATCTTCTTCGGCCAGCCTTGCAGCAGGCCGCGCAGCATCGAGACATCCTGGTCGACCCAGATCGCCGGGCAGATGCCGCAGCGGCTGCCGTCGGCGCGCTCGATCTCCAGCACGACGATGGTCTCGCGGTACTGCGCCTGCACCGGGTCGAGCAGCTCGCTGCCGTCGGTGGTGGCCTGCCAGTCGGCGAAGTGCACGCAGCCCTGGCCTGTCATGCGACCGATCGTGCGGCCGATCGAAGGCGGCACCAGGTCGGCACCGCGCGCGGYATCGAAGCCGAACGCGATGTTCAGCAGCCAGCCGGCGTAATGCCAGGGCGGCGCGGTGACCAGCGCGCTGCGGCCGGAGACGGTGTAGGGCGGCGTGAAACCGGGGCTGGCGAACATGGCGGCATTCTGCGTTCAGGGCCGGCCATGGTGCCGGTGCGGGTACCGGGCGTCTTGAACGCCAGTGATCAGGCCGGCGGCAGCGAAGCGTCTGCGGCACCGAGCGGCCGCTGCATCAGCAGCGTGTCCAGCCAACGACCGAACTTGAAGCCGACCGAGACCAGCGTGCCGGCATGCTGGAAGCCCATCCGGCGGTGCAGCGCGATCGAGCCGGCGTTGCCGCTGTCGCCGATCACCGCCAGCATCTGCCGCCACGGCCCGGCCTCGCAGCGCCGGATCAGCAGGTCGAGCAGCGCGCTGCCGATGCCTTGGCCGGCGCGGTCGTGCGCGACGTAGACCGAGTTCTCCACCGTGTGGCGGTAGGCCGGCCGCGGCCGGTAGGGCGTCGCATAGCAGAAGCCGACCACCGCGCCGTCGACCTCGGCGACCAGGTAGGGCAGCTGCGCGGCCAGCACCTGGGCGCGGCGCGCCTTCATCTCGTCGACGCCGGGCGCCGTGGTCTCGAACGAGGCCGAACCGTGCAGCACGTGGTGGGCATAGAGGCGCTGGATGGCCGGGACATCGGCGTCGGCGGCATCGCGGACCTGCAAGGGGAGGGATGTGTTCATGGCGCCCATGCTGCCTGCCGCGTTCACATCAATGAAGTGGATCAGAATCATGCAATCCATGAGTTTTTCTTTGCCATGAACAGCCTGAACCTCGAGCACCTGAAGGCCTTTGCCGCGGTCATCGACAGCGGCAGTTTCTCGGCGGCCGCCGAGCGGCTGTCGCTGTCGCAGCCGGCGGTCAGCCTGCAGATCCGTCAGCTGGAGAAGCGCCTGGGCGCGACGCTGATCGAACGCGTCGGCCGGCGTGCGAAGCCGACCGCTGCCGGCGCCGAGTTGCTGATCCATGCCGGCCACATCGATGCCGCGGTCGCGTCGGCGATCAACGCGGTGGCGCCGCACGCGAGCGGCGCACTCGGCCGGCTGCGCCTGGGCACCGGGGCGACCGCCTGCACCTACCTGCTGCCGCCGCTGCTGCGCGACCTGCGGCAGCGCTACCCGCGTGTGGAGATCACCGTCACGACCGGCAACACCGCCGACATCGTCAAGGCGGTCGAGGAGAACAACATCGACCTCGGCCTCGTGACGCTGCCGGCCGGCGGCCGCTCGCTCGAGGTCACGCCGGTGTGCGACGACGAGTTCGTGCTGGTCGCGCCGCGCGACATGGTGCTGCCGGCACGCATCACCGCCGCCGTGCTGGCGCGGTTGCCGGTGATGGCCTACGAGCCCGGCGGCAACACGCGGCGCCTCGTCGACGACTGGTTCGCGCGCAGCGGCATCACGCTGCAGCCGGTGATGTCGCTGGGCAATGACGAGGCGATCAAGGCGATGGTGGCGGCCGGGCTGGGCTGCGCGATCCTGACCGCGATGCCGGCCGAGCGGGAGCGGCGCAGCGGCGCGCTGCAGGTGCGCTCGCTGTCACCGCGGCTGCACCGCACGCTGGCGATCGTCGTGCGGCGCGACAAGAAGCTGCACCGCGTGCTCGGCGAGACGATCGCGGCGCTGAAGCAGCTGGGTTAGATCCTGTTGACCTAAGGCTGCGGGTGGCCGATCGGCGCGGCGACGGACCGGCCCACCCCATGCTCAGACACCCAGCCGACCAGCCACAGGCCGGCGAGGATGCCGGCCGCCGCGGCCGCCTGCGTCAGGCCCGGCATCCGGTGCGCGTTCCACAGGAAGACGCTGGTCGCGCCGAGCAGCACCAGGAACAGCCCGCCGGCCACGAGCGCCGCCGCGCGCGAGCGGTGCGGGTCGTACTTGCGGCGCGCCGCGAGATCGAACGCCGGCTTCGGGAAGCGCTCGGCCACGTCGGCCGGCCGCCAGCCCGGCGGCTCGATCCACACCCGCAGCTTGTCGCGCCAGCGCCGCGCATGCCAGGCGTCCTGGAAGAGGTCCCAGTAGACGTGCAGGTTGGCCCACAGCGGGTTCCAGCTCGCGAGCGGCGTGCGCGTGCCGTAGACGCAGGGCTCGGCATCGTCTTCCTCGATGAAGCTGCCGAACAGGCGGTCCCAGACGATCAGGATGCCGCCGTAGTTCTTGTCCAGGTACTTGTCGTTGACGGCGTGGTGCACCCGGTGGTTGCTGGGCGCGCAGAACCAGCGGTCGAACCAGCCGAGCCGGCCGATCTGCCGCGTGTGCACCCAGTACTGGTAGAGCAGGTCGACCAGCGCGACGACGCCGAACACCAGCGGCGGGAAGCCCGCCACCGCCATCGGCAGGTAGAAGATCCAGCCGAACAGCCAGCCGGTGCTGGTCTGGCGCAGCGCGGTCGACAGGTTGTACTCCTCGCTCTGGTGGTGCACCGCATGCGCAGCCCACAGCACCGCGACGGTGTGCCCGAGCCGGTGGTGCCAGTAGTAGCAGAAGTCGTAGACCAGCAGGCCGGCGACCCAGACCCACGCCGCGTCCTGCGGCAGCGGGTGCAGCGCGAGCGTCTCGAACACGAGCGCGTAGAGGCCGACCATCAGCAGCTTGCTGAACACGTTCAGCACCTGGCTCATGATGCCCAGGCCGATGCTGTTCAGCGCATCGGCCGTCACGTAGGTGTTGCGGCGGCGAACGATGCCGACCGCGAACTCGATGCCGATCAGCAGCAGGAACAGCGGCGTCGCGAGGACGATGATCTGGGAATCGGTCATCCGGCGATGGTGACGCGCCCGGCGCGCCGCGACCACGGGACTTTCACCGCCCTCGGGTCGGGTTCAGACCAGGCAGCCGCGCGCGTCGACCGGCCACACGCCTTCGACGACGCCGCCGGCCAGCCCGCCGCGCACCGCGACATACCGGTCGTGCAGGTTGACCGTCGGATCGCAGTGCCCCGGCACCAGCCAGACCGTGTCGCCCAATTCCGGCAACGCATCGCGCCCCGGGTGCAGGATGCCGTGCTCGTCGCCGCCGTTGGCGAACACCAGGTCGCGCTGCCAGGGGCACGGCAGCCCGCTGTCGATCGCATGCGACTTGTGGCCGGCGTCGACCACCGCATGCGACGCGCCGCGGCTCACCACCTGGCTCTTGACGAACAGCGCATGCTCGAACACCGGCGCGCCCGGCGCCGGCTGGTTGTCGGCGTAGTCGCGGTCCATGAACAGGTAGCTGCCGGCCTGCAGTTCGCCGTACACGCCGCTGGCGGCCTCGAACGCGAAGCTGCCGGTGCCGGCGCCGGTGACCAGCGGGCACGCGATGCCGGCCCCGGTGATCGAGGCCTGAGCGGCCCGCACCAGCGCCACCGCATGGCGGATGGCCGCCGCGCGCTCGTCGGCGGAGCGCAGGTGCTGGGCCTTGCCGTGGTAGGCCTGCAACCCGGCGAAGCGCAGGCCGTGCGACACCACCTGGTGCGCGAGCGCGCCGGCCGCGGTCGGCGCCACGCCGCAGCGGCCCTGCCCGACGTCGATCTCGACGAACACGTCGAGCGACGTGCCGGCCGCCTTCAGCGCGAGCGCGAGGCGGTCGATGCCGAGTGATGAGTCGACAGCGATCGCGAGCCGGATGCGGCCGGCCAGTGCCGCCACGCGCGCCAGCTTGGCCGCGTCGACGATCTCGTTGCTGATGTAGATGTCGGCGACGCCGCCGGCCGCCAGCGCCTCGGCCTCCGACAGCTTCTGCACGCACACGCCGACCGCGCCGGCCGCGACCTGCAGCGCGGCGATGCGGGCGCTCTTGTGCATCTTCGCGTGCGGGCGCAGCTTCAGGCGGTGCTCGCGGGCGAACGCGGCCATGCGCGCCAGGTTGCGCTCCATCGCGTCGAGGTCGATCACCAGTGCCGGTGTCGGCACGGCCGCGACCGGGTCGCCGACGCGCGGCTGCATCATGCCGCGTGCCCTGCGCGGTCGGTGGCGGCCAGGCCGGTCGCGTTGCCGGGGTCGTCGAGCGACGGGCCGTCCAACCCGCCCAACCCGTCGAAGTGGTGCGTGTCGTTCCAGCCGACCAGCGTGAAGCCCTCGGGCGTGTAGAGCAGCCGGTTGATGCTCGCATTGCCGAGCTGCCAGGAGCGCGGCGCCTGCAGGTCGATGCGGGCCGCGGCGCGGTAAAGGCAGTCCATCACGCCGCCGTGCGCGACGATCGCGATGCTGCTGCCGAGGTGGGCCTCGGCCAGCCGCGTCACCGCGCCCACGCAGCGGGCGGACAGCTGCTGCAGGTTCTCGCCGCCTTCGGGGCCGTAGTCGGGATCGCGCCGGCGCCAGCGCAGGCTCTGCTCGGGCCAGCGGGCCTCGATCTCGGCGAAGGTCCAGCCCTCGAAGACGCCGAAGCTGCGCTCGCGCAGGCCGGCATCGGCATGCACCGGCAGCCCGTGCGGCCGAGCGACCGCCTGCGCGGTCTCGAACGCACGCTGCAGGTCGCTCGCGAACACGATGTCGACCTGCTCGTGCGCCAGCGCGGCGCCCAGCCGCCCGGCCTGCCAGCGGCCCTTGTCGTTCAGCGGAATGTCGGTGTGGCCCTGGATGCGGCCATCGACATTCCAGGCGGTCTCGCCGTGGCGGATCGCGAGGATTCGAGTCAGCTGCATCAGATCAGGCGTCGATTGAGGGTGTAGGTACCGGAGTGGGTCGCCTCGGCCAGCACGTGCCGGGCGATCGCCTCGCGCACCTGCGCGCCGCTGAACACGCCGTCGACCGGCGTGCGCGCCACGTCGAGCGCATACAGCGTGAACACGTAGTGGTGCACCAGCGAATCGTTGAACGGCGGGAACGGGCCGTCGTAGCCGAAGTACTGCCCCGCCATCTCGGCATTGCCGGCGAACCAGCCGGTGTAATCGTTCAGGCCGTGCCGCGCGCCGTGCAGCGCCTGCGGGCCCGGCTTGCCGCGCGCGCTGAAGCCGCGGCTGAACTCGCCCTCGCCGATCGCCGAGAGGCCGGCCGGCAGGTCGACCATCACCCAATGGAAGAAGTCGACGCGCGGCAGGTCGCTCGGCACCTCGCGGTCGGCCTGGTTCACGTCGTCGCCGCGGCTCGGCACGTCGAAGTCGTGGCAGATCAGCGCGAGCGATTGCGTGCCCTTCGGCACCTCGCTCCACGCCAGGTGCGGGTTCAGGTTGTCGGAGAAGCCGACGCCCGACGCACCCTCCAGCCGTCCGGCGGCATAGCGCGCCGGAATCCGGTCGCCGTTGATCCAGCTGTCGCTCCACAGTTTCATCGCTGCTCCTCCTCAGACACCCCAGGTGATGCCGGCATCGGCCGGTTGCGAACGCTTCATCATCTCGACCAGCGGCCAGGCGCGCTGGCGCAGGCCCACGCCCTCGGCCGGCGGCAGTTTCTTCCCGTCGGCCGCCGCCTCCTGCTCGGCCTGCTTGCGCGCCGCCTCGTCCTGCGCGATCGCGGCCTCGAGCGCCGCGATGGCCGCCGGCATCTGCGCCGGCTCGATGATGCCCGTCGCACCCGGCGCCTTGCCGATCAGGCGCAGCACCTGGTCGCCGTTCGGGCCCATCATGATCACGTCGCCGGCCGCCTTCGATTTGAACTTGTAGATCATCGGTACATGTACTCGCGGTTGAACGGGAACTCGGATTGTGCGCCGCGCATCGGCCCGCGCGCCGGGTTGCCGTCCGGCCGTGCGGCCAGCATCTGGAACAGCGAGATCCAGCCCTGCTCGAAGCACATCGCGCTGCCGGCCAGGTAGAGCCGGTAGGCGCGCACCACCGATTCGCCGGTCAGTTCGCGCGCGCGCCCGAGCTGGTGCTCCAGCGCCGCGCTCCAGGCCCACAGCGTGCGTGCGTAGTGCGGGCGCAGGTTCTCGGCGTCCACCGGCTCGAGCTGCGATTCGCTCATCACCTTCAGCACATGCGACACATGCAGCAGTTCGCCGCCGGGGAAGATGTAGCGCTCGATGAAGTCGCCCATGCCGGCGCCCAACTGCTCGTTGCGCGTGCTGCCGGCGGTGATGCCGTGGTTCATCAGCAGGCCGCCCGGCTTCAGCAGCCGGCGGATCTTGTCGAAGTAGCCCGGCAGCTGCCCATGGCCCACATGCTCGAACATGCCGACCGAGGCGATCTTGTCGAAGGGCGCGTCCTCCGGCAGCTCGCGGTAGTCGCGCAGTTCCATCGTGACCCGCCCGCGCAGCCCGCTGCGCTCGATCAGCCCGTTGACGTGCGCGTGCTGGTTCTTCGACAGCGTGATGCCGTGCGCCCGCACGCCATAGTGCTGCGCGGCCCACATCAGCAGCCCACCCCAGCCGGCGCCGATGTCGAGGAAGCGCTCTCCCTCGCGCAGCATCAGCTTGCGGCAGATGTGGTCGAGCTTGGCCTCCTGGGCCTTCGCGAGCGACAGGCTGCCTTCGCGGAAGTAGGCGCAGGAATAGACCTTGAGCGGATCCAGCCACAGCGCGTAGAAGTCGTCCGAGACGTCGTAGTGGAACTGGACCTGCTGCGCATCCGATTCGGTGCTGTGGCGCGCCCGCGAGCGCGCGGCCCGCGTGATGTTGCGCCACCACGCGAGCGGCGCGCCGGTCGGCTCCGACTGGGTCGGGTCGTCGTCGATCAGCTGCGCGGCAATGGACATCAGGTCGCGCACGGTGCCGTCGAAGTCGAGGCGGCCCTCGACATAGTCCTGCGCGACCCGGCCGACCTGGCCGCCGGCGATGTGCACCAGCGGCGACAGTTCATTGAGCCGGATCGTCACGGTCGGCTGCGGGTGGCCGAGCCGTTGCCCACCGGGCAGCACCACTGCCATCGGGACGCCCAGTGCCTCGACACGCTGCTCCAGCGTTCGCTCCAGTGGATTCATCGGGAACCTCCAACGATCCCGTGAAAATAAGGCAAAAACGCAAACCGGGGCGTGGCGTACGGCTTTTGCCGGGGCTCGGGGAGGGATGTCGGACGATGTCCGACCGTGTCGAGGGGGGCTGTCAGCCGCCGGCCGGGTGCACCAGCCGCACCGACCTGGGCGGCGCCGCGCGGTTCACGCGGCCTTCGAAGCTGCCGTGGTCGAGGGCCGGCGCGAACAGGAAGCCCTGGAATTCGTCGCAGCCGGCGTCGAGCAGGAACTGCCGCTGCGGCTCGGTCTCGACCCCTTCGGCGATCACGCGCAGGTTCAGCGCGCGGCCGAGCTGGATGATGGCGTTGACGATCGCGACATCGCTGGTGTCGTCGGGCAGGTTCTTGATGAAGCTGCGGTCGATCTTCAGCCGCGCGATCGGGAAGCGCTTCAGGTAGCCCAGGCTCGAGTAGCCGGTGCCGAAGTCGTCGATCGCCATCTGCACGCCCAGCTGGCGCAGCGCCTGCAGGCGCTGCAGCGCGCCGGCCGCGTCGTGGATCAGGATCGATTCGGTGAGCTCCAGCTCGAGCAGCCGGGCCGGCAGGTTCGCGCCCTTCAGCGCGCCGGCCACGCGGTCGATGAAGTCGGGCTGCCGGAACTGCAGCGCCGAGACGTTGACCGACACCGGCATCTCCAGCCCGTTGGCGCGCCACGCGGCGGCCTGCCGCACCGCCTGCGACAGCACCCAGTCGCCGATCGGGATGATGAAGCCGCTCTCCTCGGCCACCGGGATGAACTCGCCCGGCGAGACCTCGCCGAGCACCGGATCGCGCCAGCGGATCAGCGCCTCGGCGCCGATCACCTGGCCGCTCTTCAGGTCGATCTGCGGCTGGTAGTGCAGCCGGAACTGGCCGCTCACCAGCGCCTGGCGCATCGCGTGGTCGATCTGCATCGGCGCGATCTGCAACGGCGAATGGTCCGGGCGCTGGCCGGCGTCGCCGCGCGGCTGGTGGAAGCGGAAGCTCGCGCGCCCGGCTTCCTTCACGTGGTGCATCGCCGCATCGGCGCGGCGCAGCAGGTCGTCGGCGCTGTCGCCGTCGGCCGGGCTCATGGCGATGCCGATGCTGCAGGTGACGGTGAAGCTGACGGCGTCGAGCGTGAACGGGCGGGCCATCGCGTCGATCACGCGCCGCGCGGTGGCTTCGGCCGCGCTGGCGTCGGCCTGGTGCACCAGCAGCACGAACTCGTCGCCGGCGAGGCGCGCGACGGTGTCGACGTTGCGCAGGCAATCCTTGATGCGGTCGGTGACCTCCAGCAGCACGCGGTCGCCGACCCCGAGGCCGAGCGTGTCGTTGATCTGCTTGAAGCGGTCGAGGTTCAGCACCATCAGCGCGAACGGGTTGCCGCCGCGCTGCGCCATCGCGAGCGCGAACTCGATGCGGTCGGCCAGCAGGCGCCGGTTCGGCAGGCCGGTCAGCGCGTCGGTGTGCGACAGCTCCTCGATGCGCGCACTGGCGGCGAGCTTCTCGGTGATGTCGCGGAACGAGAACACGCGGCCGATCGGGTGGCCGCGCGTGCACTGCGGCAGCGTCAGCCGCTCCAGCACGCGGCCCGAATGCAGCGTGAAAACGTCGCTGGTCTGCAGCATCGTCGCCTCGTGGATCGCGGCGAGCCGGCGCTCGTAGTCGGCCCCGTCGACGACGCTTGCGCGCATCCAGTCGCGCACCGCCTCGTCGTCGCGCCGGGCCAGCACCTCCTCGGGCAGGGCCCACAGGCCGGCGAAACGGTGGTTGAAGCTGCGGATGTGGCCCGACAGGTCGGTCACCAGGATGCCGTCGGCGGTGGATTCGAGCGTCGCGCGCAACTCGGCCAGGCGGGTCTCGAGCTCTTCTTCGGCGGCGCGCTGCGCGCTGCGGTCGCGGCAGGTCACGAGGAACAGGCCGGCGCCGATGCGGCTCACGCGACGCGTCACCGGCAGCAGGCGGCCGCTCGCGTGGCGCACCAGCGTGTCGGAGACGATGTCGTCGACGACGCCGGTCGCCGCCTCGCTCCAGAACACCAGGTCTTCAGGTGTCGCGCACAGGTCGGTGGCCCCGCGGCCACGCAGCGAGGCGGCCTCGACGCCGAACAGCTCGGCGGCCGCGGCATTGACCGAGCGGATCCGCAGGCTGCCGGCGTCGACCAGCCACACCGCCTCGAGCAGGCCGTCGAGCAGTCCGTCAGGCAAGCCGTCGATCGAAGCGTCGAGGCCCCGCGCCGGCTCGCCGACCGTCATGCAACGGCCGCGGCGTCCGCGGTCTCGGGCACCTGCTCCGGCTCGAAGAAATAGGCCACGCGGGCGCGCGGCGACAGGTAGATCAGCGACGCCGTCGGCAGCTGCTGGGGCTTCAGGCTGCGGCGGATGCCCAGGCGCGGCATCTGCTCCAGGTCGAGCATCAGCGCTTCGTCGCGCGGCACCTTCGGGTCGTGCACCAGCACGCGCGGCTTCAGCGGCCGGGTCGAGTTGACCGACACCACCATCGCGTAGCGGTCGTCGGTGAGCTGCACCGTCGAGCCGGGCGGGTAGACGCCCATCATGCGGATGAAGGCGCCGAGGATCGCGGTGTCGAACTTGGCCTTGCTCTGCGCGAACAGCGTGGACAGCGCCTCGTGCGGCGTCAGTGCGCGCGACGGCACGTGCGGGTTGCACAGGTTGTCGTAGCGGTTCACCAGCGAGACGATGCGCGCCGCCGTCGTCATGCGGTCGCTGTTGAGCTTGAGCGGAAAGCCGCTGCCGTCGGCATGCTCGTGGTGCTGCGCGATGACGAGCGTGGCGCCCGGCTGCAGGTCCATCTTCTTGGCCAGCGCGACGCCGTGCGTCACGTGCTCCTGGTAGAACTGCGTCTCGGCGGTCGTGAAATGCTCTTCGCGGTGGCGCACGCGGTCGGGCAGCTCGATCTTGCCGATGTCGTGCAGCATCGCGCCGACGCCCAGGTCCATCATCTCGGCCTGCGACAGCCCGAAGGTCTTGCCCATCAGCAGCGAGATCACGGCCACGTTGACCGAATGCATCGAGGCCTTGTCGCCGATGCCGTCGCTCAACAGGCGGATGCACAGGTCTTGCGCCGCCAGCATCTTGTCGACGAAGGCGCGGCTCAGCGCCTCGGTGTTCTCGCGGGCCTGCTGCGGCTTGGTCAGCACCAGCTCGAGCGTCATGCGGCAGGCCTTGGTGGCCTCGGCGAACTGGCGCTCGCAGACGGCCAGCGATGCGCGCTCGGCCGCCAGCGCCTCGCGCAGGCGGCGGCGTTCGGCGACTTCGGGGGATTCGGCGGGCGCGGCCGGCGCCACAGCGGGTGCCTGCGCGGCCGGCGACTCGCCCAGTGGC
>NZ_JBFUFQ010000152.1:0-14022 GCF_056403355.1 Rhizobacter sp. P2_H3
CCCCAGGGGCAATGACCGCCGCGACGGCGAGCCCCAGACTCCCCGCCCGCGCCTTCCGCACGAACGCCGACCCGGACTTCAATCGTCCAGACCCAATTCCTGGATCTTGCGCGTGATGGTGTTGCGCCCGATCCCGAGCTTCTGCGCCGCCTCGATGCGCCGCCCCCGCGTGATCTCGAGCGCCGTGTGGATCAGCTGCGCCTCGAACTTGCGCGTCAGCGTGTCCCACACCTCCGGCAGCCCGGCCTGCAGCATCGCTCGCGATTCACGCTCGAGATCGGCCAGCCAGTGCGTGCCGGTCGGCGAACTGCCCGCGACAACAGCCACCGCATCCGGCAGCGGTGCGGCCACCGGCGCTGCCGCATGGGCCACCGAGCCACCGCCCCCCGCCGGGACCGCCTCGCCCACCTCGCCCCCGGCCACCGGCACACGCGCCGGGATCGCCACCAGGTCGCCCTGGAACTCCGGCGGCAGGTCCTTGGCCTCGACCACCTGGGCCGGCGCCATCACCGTCAGCCAGTGGCAGATGTTCTCCAGCTGCCGCACGTTGCCCGGGAAGTCGAACTGCATCAGCCGCGCAAGCGCCGCCTCGGTGATGCGCTTGGCCTCGACGCCCAGCTCCTTCGCGCTCTTCTGCAGGAAGAAGCGCGCGAGCGCCGGCACGTCCTCGCGCCGCTCGCGCAGCGCCGGCAACCGCAGCCGGATCACGTTCAAGCGGTGAAACAGGTCCTCACGGAAGGCACCGAGCTTGACCCGCTCCTCCAGGTTCTGGTGCGTCGCCGCGATCACCCGCACGTTGCTGCGCAGCGGGTTGTGCCCGCCGACGCGGTAGAACTGGCCGTCGCTCAGCACGCGCAGCAGCCGCGTCTGCAGGTCGAACGGCATGTCGCCGATCTCGTCGAGGAACAGCGTGCCGCCGTCGGCCTGCTCGAAGCGCCCGCGCCGCGTCGTCTGCGCGCCGGTGAACGCGCCACGCTCATGGCCGAACAGCTCGCTCTCGAGCAGATCCTTCGGGATCGCCGCGGTGTTGATCGCGACGAACGGCCCGCTCGCGCGCGGGCTGTGCTTGTGCAGCGCCTGCGCGACCAGCTCCTTGCCCGAGCCCGATTCGCCGGTGATCAGCACCGTCACCACGCTCTGGCTCAGCCGCCCGATCGCGCGGAACACGTCCTGCATCGCCGGCGCCTGGCCCAGCATCTCGGGCATCTGCGCCATACGCTCGTCGCGCACCTCCTCGCGCATGCTCTCGTCGAGCGCGCGGCGGATCAACTCCACCGCCTTCGGCACGTCGAACGGCTTCGGCAGGTACTCGAAGGCCCCGCCCTGGAACGCGCTGACCGCGCTGTCCAGGTCGGAGTAGGCCGTCATGATGATGACCGGCAGGCCCGGGTGCCGCTCCTTGACCTTGCTCAGCAGCTCGATGCCCGAGCCCCCCGGCATCCGGATGTCGGATACAAGAACCTGGGGTTCATCGTCCTCGAGCGCGATCAGCACGTCCCGCGGGTTCGTGAAGCTGCGCACCGCGAGGTCTTCACGCGCCAGTGCCTTCTCCAGCACGAAGCGGATGGATTGGTCGTCGTCAACGATCCAGATGGGTTTCATGCCCTGCCTGTGGTTCCGGTCCCGCCCGCCCCGGGCTTCTGGCTCAGGGCAACGGGATCACGATCTTGAAAAGGGTCTGGCCCGGTTTGCTCTCGCATTCGATCATGCCCTGGTGTTGCTGCACGAACGTCTGCGCCAGCGTGAGTCCCAAGCCCGACCCGCCATCGCGCCCCGATACCAGCGGGTAAAAAATGCGATCCCGGATCGACTCCGGTATTCCCGGGCCGTTGTCCTCGATATGCAAGTCCAGTGCCAATCGATATCGTTGCTTGCCCAGCGTGACCTGGCGCGCGATGCGCGTGCGCAGCGTGATGCAGGCGTCGCCCTGCTGGATGCGCTCTGAAAGCGCCTGCGCCGCGTTGTGCGCGATGTTGAGCACCGCCTGGATCAGCTGCTCGCGGTCGCCGCGGAAATCGGGGATCGAGATGTCGTAGTCGCGCTGCACCGCCAGGCCGCGCGGGAACTCGGCAATGATCAGCGAGCGCACCCGCTCGCAGACCTCGTGGATGTTGACGTCGCTCACCACGTGCGGCTTGCGGTGCGGCGCGAGCAGCCGGTCGACCAGCGCCTGCAGCCGATCGGCCTCCTGGATGATGACCTGCGTGTACTCGGTCAGCGCGCGCGACTCGACCTCCATCTCGAGCAGCTGCGCCGCGCCGCGGATGCCGCCGAGCGGGTTCTTGATCTCGTGCGCCAGGTTGCGGATCAGCTCCTTGTTGGCACGTGCCTGGCCGAGCGCCCGCTCCTCGCGGTCCTGGCGCGTCTGCTGCTCGATTTCCACCAGCTCGACGATCGCCTCGTTCGGCCGGTCGAGCTGGTTCACGATCACGTGCACCGGCAGCGCATCGCCATGGGCCGACACCGGCCGGCGCAGCAAGGCCTCGAAGCGGCTGGTGGAGAAATCGTTGCGCACGACCGCGGCCACGGTGTCGCGCACCGAGTTGGCATCGATGAACCAGTCGAACAGCGAGCCGCCCAGCACGCTGCGCCGCGGCAGGCCCAGCACGTTCTCGAACGCGGCATTGGCGAACAGGCAGCTGCCGTCGTCGCGCACCACCGCGACCATCGTCGCCAGGTGGTCGAAGGCCTCGTAGCGCCCGGGCAGGTCGCCCGGCGCCGCCGGCCGCGCTGACTTCGGCTTGCCCACCGGCTTGGTCACCGGCGTGCTCACTGCAGCTTCGCGATTTCCCGCTTGATCGCGGCGATGTCGCTTTCCTTGCGCAGCAGGCTCGCCTTCATCTCGGCGACGCGGTCGATGTACTTCTGGTAGTTCTTCTCGTCGCCCTGGCGCTCGGGCTCGCCGTTGTTGTAGGCCTTCTGCATCTCGGCCAGGCGATCTTCTTCCTTCTTCAGCTCGGCTTCGAGGATGCGGCGTGCATCGCTGTCGCGGGCGCGCTGGTCATTCGGGTCGACGCGGTTCTGGCCCGATGTCGCCGCGCCCGAGGCCGACTTCGCCGGGCGCAGCCCCTGCACCACGGTGATCGGCGTGCCCTCGAGCGTCTTGCAGCCCTTCTCCTTGGCTTCCTTCGCCGACAGCGTGTCGGTGTAGAGCACCGGGTTGCCGGGGCAGCGGTAGACGGTCTTTTCTTCGGCGGCCCGGGCAGGCAGGGTGATCACGGTGGCAACGGCAACCAGTGTGAGCACGCGACGGGTCGTGGTTCGGTGAGAGCGCATGAGAGATACCTCGGGCCGTGGGATCTGGTGGATTGTGGCCGATCCCGCCATGCAAAAAGGGACGGCGTGGGCCGTCCCTTTTCGTCGTGTCGGTGGCGGAACCGCTGGACCTGAGAGCCTTCGCCCCCGGTCCGGGTTCCGCGCCGCCACCAGGCGCCGCAGATCAGGCGCTGTAGTACATGTCGAACTCGACCGGGTGGGTCGTCATGCGGAAGCGCGTGACCTCCTGCATCTTCAGTTCGATGTACGCATCAAGGTAAGCATCGGTGAAGACACCACCCTTGGTCAGGAACGCGCGGTCCTTGTCCAGGTAGTCGAGCGCCTGGTCGAGGCTGTGGCAGACGGTCGGGATCTTCGCGTCTTCTTCCGGCGGCAGGTGGTACAGGTCCTTCGTGGCGGCTTCGCCCGGATGGATCTTGTTCTCCACGCCGTCGAGGCCGGCCATCAGCAGGGCCGAGAACGCCAGGTACGGGTTCGCCAGCGGATCCGGGAAGCGCGCTTCGATGCGGCGGCCCTTCGGGTTGGCGACGTACGGAATGCGGATCGAGGCCGAGCGGTTCTTGGCCGAGTAGGCCAGCTTGACCGGAGCTTCGAAGCCCGGGACCAGGCGCTTGTAGCTGTTGGTGCCGGGGTTCGTGATCGCGTTCAGCGCGCGGGCGTGCTTGATGATGCCGCCGATGTAGAACAGCGCGAATTCGCTCAGGCCGGCATAGCCGTCGCCGGCGAACAGGTTCTTGCCGTCCTTCCAGACCGACTGGTGCACGTGCATGCCGGAGCCGTTGTCGCCGACGATCGGCTTGGGCATGAAGGTGGCGGTCTTGCCGTAGGCGTGGGCCACGTTGTGGATCACGTACTTCTGCAGCTGCAGCCAGTCGGCGCGCTGCACCAGCGAGCTGAACTTGGTGCCGATTTCCATCTGGCCGGCATTCGCCACTTCGTGGTGATGCACTTCGACCGGGATGCCCAGCGATTCGAGGATCAGGCACATCTCGGAGCGCAGGTCCTGCGCGCTGTCGACCGGCGGCACCGGGAAGTAGCCGCCCTTGACCGCCGGACGGTAGCCGGAGTTGCCGTGGTCGTATTCCTTGCCGGTGTTCCAGGCCGCTTCCTCGGACTCGATCTTCGAGAACGAACCGGACATGTCCACGTTCCAGCGCACGCTGTCGAAGATGAAGAACTCGGGTTCCGGACCGAAGAAGGCGGTGTCGCCGATGCCCGACGACTTCAGGTAGGCCTCGGCACGCTTGGCCAGCGAGCGCGGGTCGCGTTCATAGGGCTTGCCGTCGGTGGGCTCGATCACGTCGCAGGTGAGGATCAGCGTCGGCTCTTCGAAGAACGGGTCGATGTTGGCCGTGTTCGGGTCCGGCATCAACAGCATGTCGGAAGCCTCGATGCCCTTCCAGCCGGCGATCGACGAACCGTCGAAGGCGTGGCCGGAGATGAACTTGTCTTCGTCGAACGCAGACAGGGGCACCGAAACGTGTTGCTCTTTGCCGCGGGTATCGGTGAAGCGGAAGTCAACGAACTTGACCTCGCTTTCCTTCACCATCTTCATCACGTCGGCGACGGTCTTTGCCATCAGGTTCTCCTAGCGAGAGGCTTGTGGGGGTGAGTGGGTGGGTACAACGACAGTTTCAGTGCCGGGAGGGGCCTGGAAATGCGCACAGGAATGTAGCAGAAAGCATGCCCGCGCCCGATGACAGAGCAGGGCCAGCCGGCATGCGCTCCACCGGGTGAGCGAGGCCTCCAAGACGATGCGTGCGAGGGGTGTTGACGCCACTTTGGTGCGCCGCGCAGCACCACGCTGGACAAGGGTTTCGGCGCTCAACGCACCAATTCGGGGCCGAGTTGCGCACCATGGCCACGCAGCCCGGCCAGCAACTCGGCGAAGGCTTCGGCCACCGGGGCGGCCGCGCCCTTGACGCCCAGCTCGATGTGGCGCCCCCACTGCGGGTGGTCGACACTCGGCAGGCTGAACACCTTGACGCCGTCGAAGCGGGCCTCGATGGCTTCCATCAGCGGCGTGAGGGTCGACTCCATCGCGCCGAACACGATGACCGATTGCTCGCGCGGGCGCTCGGTGCGGTGCTCGGCGGCGTAGCGCTCGTCGAGCACCCACTGCACCATCGGCCAGGCCATCACCGGGAAGCCGGGCACGAAGTGCACATGGCCGACCGAGAAGCCGGCGATCTTGTTGTAGGGGTTCGGGATGATCTGCGCGCCCTCGGGGAACATGCCCATGTTGAGCCGGTGCACGTTGTCGGCGCGCTCGGGCTCGTACGGCAGGCCCTGCTCGGCGGCGATGTCCCGCATGCGCTCGAGGATCAGCTCGCGCGCCTGCGGATGAAGCGCCAGCGGCACGCCGAGCGCATTGGCGGCGCACTGGCGCGTGTGGTCGTCGGGCGTGGCGCCGATGCCGCCGCACGAGAACACCACGTCGCCGCTCGCGAAGGCTTCGCGCAGGTGGGCGGTGATGCGTGCGGGGTCGTCGCCGACGTAGCGCGCCCACGAGAGCGGGATGCCGCGTTCGCCGAGCAGCGCGATCACCTTGGGCAGGTGCTTGTCCTCGCGTTTGCCGGACAGGATCTCGTCGCCGATGATGATCAGGCCGAAGTTCATGCGGAAAGCCTTGTGGGTGGATTACGCAGGGGGCAGCGGAAGCGGTGTCGGATCGGCCGGCGGCGCCACCACCGCAGCGGCGAGCTGCTGCTCGGCGCGCAGCGCGGCCAGCGCGGCCAGCGCGAAGTGCGCGAACCACAGCGACGAGAACGCGAACACCAGCGTGTAGATCCAGATCGCGACCGGCACCAGGATCGGCGCGAGCGCGAGGAACATCAGGCCCGAGGCCCACACCAGCGACGGCGCGGCGCCGAGGTAGCCGGTCGCGATGCCGAGGCCGAGGAAGCTGGTGCGATGGCGGCGGATCAGCTCACGCCGCTCGTCCTTGCTGGCGTGCTCGGACAGCACGTCGTAGACCATCACGCGGTAGGTCAGCCAGCCCCAGATCAGCGGCGGCACGACCAGCACCATCAGCGGCACGAACCACAGCGGGATCGAGGCGATCAGCGCGACGACCGCGATCGCCGTCGAGCCGAGGCTCACGACGACGCTGCCGAGGAAGGTGCCGCCGCGGCGGCGCTCCAGCAGCGGGAAGCGGCGCTGCGCCACCAGGTTCAGCATGGCCGGCGTCATCATCGTCGCGACCACCAGCAGCGACAGCAGCACCAGCACCGGCGTCGCGAGGAAGATCACCACCAGCGGGCCCAGCACCGACTTCAGGTTGCCGGCACCGATGCTCTCGAGCCAGTTGAAGAGGGCATGCAGCAGGTCCCACGCATTGAGCAGGTCGCGCACGCCGTCGATCGCGGCTTCCCAGAAGAAGTAGCCGAGCCCGAACGTGAGGCCGACCAGCAGGAACAGCGGCAGCAGTGACAGGACGATGACGCGCGGGTGGAGGCAGTAGGCGGCGGCGCGCCAGAAGGAATCGAAGAGAGGCTTGACCATGGCGCGGCAGGATAACCGGAGCTTCAAATCCCGTTCGCGCTGAGCCTGTCGAAGCGCTGTTCGCGCAACTCCGTTCGGGCTGAGCCTGTCGAAGCCCGGCGCGCGCCGGACACAACCCTTCGACTGACGGGCCCTCGACAAGCTCGGTCCTGCTCAGGGCGAACGGGAGTCGGATTCAGTTCATTCGCCCGAACGCCCGCTTGAGCCCGAGCCACTGCTGGTGCCAGAACCCCTGCCCGTACTCGCGCCCACCCGCCTCGGGCAACTGGTCGCGGATCCCGGTCGGGTCGTAGCGGATCTCGAAGTTGCCGGTGCGGAACAACACATCCCACACCGGGAACAGCACCGCGAAGTTGTGCCCGCCCAGCGTGCCCTGCCCCGCGGTCTCATGCCCCAGGCCGATGCTGTGGTGCAGCCGGTGGAAGCGTGGGCTGACGAACACGCGCTCGAACACCGGGCCGAACCACACCCGCAGGTTCGCATGCGACAGGCTCTCCAGCAGCTGCGTGCAGGCCACCACCGCGATGAACTGCCCCGGCGGGATCCCGATCAGCCGCGCGACGACCACGATCACGCTGTCGCGGATCAGGTCATCGAGCAGGTGGTTGCGGTTGTCGCTCCACATCGTCATCTGCCGCTGGCTGTGGTGCAGCGAATGCAGCCCCCACCACCAGTGGAACTGGTGCTGGCCGCGATGGATCCAGTAGTCGACGAAATCGAACACCAGCAGGTAGGCGACGAAGCTGAACCACGCGGTGTCGGTGACACCCGCCCACCACGGCGCGAACCACTCGTCGAGCTGCCAGGTCGGCAGGCCCGCCAGCCGCGCGGCGCCGAAGGCCTCGTCGAACAGCGGATCGACCGCGAAGAACAAGCCCACGCGGAACAGCCCGAGCCGGTGGATCAGCGTGTACAGCACGTCGACGCGCACCGCGCGCCTGTCCGTCACCGGCTCGACCGGGCGCCAGCGCTCCAGCGCGCCGAACACCACCAGCAGCACGACGATCTGCAGCAGGCCGACCAGCAGCCAGCCGGTGGCATCGAACGCATCCTCGACGACGTTGCCGAGCCCGAGCTGGAAGGCGAGCGGCTGCACGACGCCTTCGAACAGCGCCTGCTGCACGCGGCCGAAGGCGTCGGTGAAGGCGAGCAGCAACGAATCGATCATGGCGGGAAGGTGAATGACTTCAGAAGGGATCAGCGCTGCGCGGCATCCCGGTAGGCCGGGTGGTCGCGCAGCGTCGCGAAGCAGAAGCCGCGTTGCTTGAGCCCCTGGATCAGCGGCTCGAGCACCGCCGGCGCCCACGGGTCCTGGCGCGACCAGATGCCCAGGTGGGCCAGCATCACGTCGCCCGGCCGGATGTGATCCAGCGCACGCTGCAAAAGTTGCGCGTTCGGGTAGCGATCGCTCGGCAGTTCGTCGCCGAGGAAACCGGCGGCGCTCCACGGCACATGCGTCCAGCCGCAGGCCTTGGCCGCGGCCAGCAGCGCCGGCGAGGTCTTGCCGCCCGGCGCCCGGAACAGATGCGGCATCGCCTGCCCCGTCATCGCGCGGAAGCGGTCGGCGGGGCGCTGCAGCTCGGCGCAGTACTCGGCCGCGGTCCAGGTCAGCAGTTGGCCGGCGTTCGGGCCGGCACTGGGGCGCACCTTGAAGCCGCCGCCCTTCATGCCGGTTTTCACATCGGCCACCCAGTAGACATGGTCGAAGGTGTGCGAGCCGAACAGGTGGCCTTCGGCCGCACGGGCCTTCCACCACGGCGCCCACTGGTCATCGAGGCTGGTGCCGTCGGTCTTCGTCTTCTCGTTGGCGAGGAAGAAGGTCGCCTTCACCTGCTCGCGGTTCAGCACCTCGGCGACCAGCGGGGCCACGCCCATGTGGCCGGTGTCCAGCGTCAGGTAGACCGGCTTGTCGCAGCCGGCGGCATGGGCCGGTGCGGCCAGCGCCGCGATCAGCGCTGCGACAAGGACAGGCCTAGCGGCGCGACGCATGGTCGAGCGTCCACACCCCGTGCGGCGAGCGGCCCACTGCCACCTGGCGGATCACCTGCTTCTTCTCGATGTCGACCAGCGTCAGCTTGCGCGCCCAGCGCGAGCTGACCAACAGCGTCTTGCCGTCGGCCAGCACGTCGATGCAGTCGGGGCCACCCGGCGCCGGGTAGGTGTCGACCACGCTCAGCGTGCGGGTGTCGATCATGCTGATGGTGTTGGCAACGCGGTTGCTGACGAACACATGCTGGCCGTCGCCGCGGCTGCGGAACGCATGCGCGCCGGCGCCGGTCAGGATGCGCTTGACCAGCTTCGGTTGCGCCTGGCTCACGTCGTAGACCTCGACGAACTCGTCGCCGGTGAGGCCGACCAGCAGCAGCTTGTCGTCGGGCGTCAGGTAGACGTCGGCCGGCAGCTTGCCGACGGTGATCTTCCAGCGCGGTTTCTGGGTCGCGATGTCGATCGCCATCAACTCGTCGCTGTCCTGCATCGACGAGTAGATGACGGTGCTCTTGCTGTCGATCGACAGGTGGCTGGGCGTGCGCGATGCCGGCACGCGGCCGGCGAGCTTCATCGGGTTGGCCGCGTCGGCCGGCTCCCAGCGGTAGATGTCGATGTGGTTCAGCCGGTTCGCCGCGGTGACGAACCACTTCATGTCGGGCGAGAAACGCAGGTGGTACGGGTCGGAGATCTTCGTGATCGTGCGCTGCACCTCGGCGGTGACCGGGTCGACCAGCGTCAGCGAATCGCTCAGTGCGTTGGCGACGATCAGCGATTTCTCGTCGGGCGTCAGGTAGAGGTGGTGCGGTTCCTTGCCGGTCGGGATGCGGCGGATCTCGGTGAAGGTCTTCGGGTCGATCACGCTGATCGACGCGTCGAGCGAGTTCAGCACGAAGATCGGCGGCTTGGCGGCGTCTGCGGCCTGCACCCCGAGCGGGGCGGCCAGGCAGAAGGCCGACAAGAAGGCCGTCAGGACGAGCGACGGGAGACGGGGCAACGCAGACAGYAGTTTCAAAGCCGGCACCAGCAGGAAAAGCTGGCATTTTAGGCGGGCGCAGCGTGCGCCCACCTTCAAAATGGCCTGCGAGCGCCTTTCTGTTCTGCGCTTCGTCAAAGGCCAGGCGTTACTCGTCGTCGCCGCCGAGGATGCCGCCGAGCAGCCCGCCGCCGGCGAAACCGCCCAGCACCGAGCCTTCTTCACGCCTGCCGCCGTTCTGCGGCGCGGCCGCGAACACGCGCGACGCGAGGCGCGAGAACGGCAGGCTCTGCAGCCACACCGTGCCCGGCCCGGTGACCTTCGCGAAGAACAGGCCCTCGCCGCCGAACAGCGCGGTCTTGATCTTGCCGACGTACTGGATCTCGAAGTTGACGTTGGGCGTCAGCGCGACGATGCAGCCGGTGTCGATCAGCAGCGTCTGGCCGGGCTGCAGCTCGCGCTTCATCACGGTGCCGCCGGCGTGCACGAAGGCGAGGCCGTCGCCCTCGAGCTTCTGCATCACGAAGCCCTCGCCGCCGAAGAAGCCGACCGACAGCTTCTGCTGGAAGAAGATGCCGAGCGACACGCCCTTGGCGGCGCACAGGAAGGCATCCTTCTGGCAGATCAGCGTGCCGCCGAGCTGGCGCAGGTCCATCGGCAGGATCTTGCCGGGGTACGGGGCCGCGAACGCGACCTTGCGCTTGCCCTGCCCCTGGTTGGTGTAGACGGTGGTGAACAGCGACTCGCCGGTGATCAGCCGCTTGCCGGCGCCGAGCAGCTTGCCGAAGATGCCGCCCTGGCTGGCCGAGCCGTCGCCGAAGACGGTGTCCATGCCGATGCCGGCATCCATGTACATCATGCTGCCGGCCTCGCCGACCGCCGCCTCGCCCGGGTCGAGTTCGACCTCGACGAACTGCATCTCCGAGCCCTTGATCTCGTAGTCCACCACGTCCATTGCCACGTTCATGCTCCTGGTTGAGAACGGGCGGATTCTGACATCGTCGGGGAGCGGCCAAATCTTTCGATGCGGCAGCAAGCCAGACTACTCATAGATCTTCGCCGCTGATGGCAACCCAGACTGTCTCGACCGAACTGCCATCTTCAGCAAGAGCCTCCAAAAGTGATCCACGCAAGTCCTCCCTGTGCGACAGGACGTTCATTGTGGAAAGGCATCGTTCTCCGCGTAGTACAGGAGAACGTCCAGTGCTTCTTCTGTCGATCTGCCACCGCCCTCTGCTTGCTGTCGAATGTCCGTCGCAAGCGGAGCCTCGAGAAAGTACTCAAAGGACGGGGCGCCTTTCAACAGACGCACCACCGACTGGCCTTCTTCGTACTCAATAACGGCCGCCTCAGAGTCCAGCGACCATGGACGCCTCGCGTAGACGACGTCGTATTCCCCCAGCTTGTCACACTGGTTCAGTATTTCTCGCAGTTTCATGCTTACCTCAGTAGCCACCCTCCAGAGCTTGACTCCACCAACCTGATGTGGGCGAAGCAGCGGTTGCCGTGGCCCGCTTTGGTGCCGTGCTCCGAACTGAGCGGCAACTACGAAGCAAAGCCGAGATCATTGACATCGAGGCCCATTGCTTGAGCCAGACTCTTCAACTCAGCAGACTCGTCGTCGGTCAACGATACGTCGTATTCAACCAACTGAGTGCAAAGGAGCTCCAAACCGACGCCCCACTCTCGCTTGGCAATCAAGGTTCTCGCATTCATCACGTCCTCATCCGGCAGCAGACCTTCAAAGCCGGCAACAAAGGCGAGAAGACGGGCTTCGAGGTTCGATTCAGTCATTGGATTCCTCCTACTTCGGGAAGGCCGTGACAATGCCTTCGCCGCGGGGCTCAACGATGCAGATCATGCACACTCCGTCGCGGACTCCCTCCACTTTCCAGCGAACTGGGAGACCGCTCTTCGTAAATTGAGCTCCTGCCTTGCCAGTCTGCTGCACCCACAGCGCCGCCGGGTCAGTCGCAAGGTCCGAGACGTTGTGCATAACCCTATCTGCATCCCATGACTGAGGAAACGGGGTCTTGCCGGAGCTGCCGGGCCAGAGGTGACCTCCACCAGTCGCATCTCCATGAAGTATGTGTTGGGTGCGTTGTGCGCTTGCGAGATTGATTGACTCTTTTGCCGCGGCCTTTGCGACGCGTGCCCCACGGAGAGCGGTTCCAGCCACTCCCCAGCTCGCAAAATCCCCCAACACCGTGGCGCCGTTGAACCCAGCGCTGCCCCAACGCCTGTGAGCCAGATCATCGAGCATGCCGTAGGCACCACCGATGAATGGCGTCATGCCGATCGCGATCTCGCCGGCCGTCGGAGCCGGCGTGGAGCCGGTGACCATGACGACCGGCATGCTCGGCTGGCCCGGCTTCTGGTACCAGACCTGGCCGTCGCCCGTCGTGCAATAGCCCTCGGTGCGATCGCAGATGACGCCGTACGCATCGAAGACCGACGACACGTTGAACTGCGGGATCAATGCGTCGAGCCTCGGGACACCGTACCCCCACCCGTTGCCTGAGGTCTCCGCGCGCCCAGGGAGGGTGCCTACGCGAGCGTCAGCGGTCGTCGAATCGCCCGATCCATGCATCAGCCGCACCACGTTCTGCGAGCAGTACGGGTTGTTCCACTTGCACGGATCCAGGATGTCCTGCTTCTTCGGCGGATCCGCCCATCCGCTCGGATCGATGCGTGCCAGCGGGTCGTTGCGCACGTAGCTGTAGCGGTTGAAGCTCTGCAGATCCAGCGGATCCGTCACGAGCGGGTCGCCTGACAGGAAGCGACCGAGGGCCGCGTCATACAGCCGGCCGTTCATGTGCGTGAGCCCGATGTCGTCGAGCTGCTCATGGCCGGTGAAGCCGCGATCTGTGCCACCGTTGACGGCCGGGCTCCAGTCGATGACGAGCGCGCCTGCTGCATCGTAGTTGCCGTTCGCGAAGCGGCGCTTGCCGAACGGGTCATAGGCGTTGCGGGCCGTCACGTTGCCGTTGTGGTCCGTGGTCGCCGCGATGCTGCCCAGGTGGTCCTTGTGCCAATACTCCAGCTTCACCGCGCTCAGGCTCGACTGCGCGGCTGGCGCGGTCTGCGTGGCACCGAGCGTGGGCAGCGCGCCGGTGGTGACCAGCACGCCGAGGCTCTGGCCGCCTGCGCTCAGGTAGTGGCGGTTGCTCGTGACCGCCGGGTTCGCGGCACTGGGGTTGGTCGGCGCATTGACCTCGCTCTCGAAAGCCAGACCGCCGGTGTTGTCCGGGTGCAGGTACCAAGTGGTGCGTGTACCGGCGTTCGTGCCACTCGGGATCGTCCGCACCTCCCGGAGGCGTGCGTGGTCCTCGTCGTAGTTCCACACGTAGCTCGGGCCACCTGCAGGCCCTTGCACGCCCGTCTGGCTGTCCGGCAGGTTGAAGCCGGTGTACGTGATCCCGCGGTACTTGCCCGCCGTTGCGCTGACGATGTTGCCGTTCGCATCGAAGCCGAAGGTGTTGGCTGCCGCGCCTTCGATGCCCAGAGCAGCATGCGGCCTCACGGCGTTCGCACCCTGGGCTCCATAGCTGTACGCCCCCACATCGCTCTTGTAGAGGATGCTGCCCAGCGCGTTGTATTGCAGGCCCACCGTGCGCACCAGGCCGCTGATCGCGGGAGCGGCCACCGTGTAGCGCTGCAGCCGCCCGAGTGCATCGTGCTCGAAGTTCTCTGTCACCGCGCCGCTTGCACCGTCCCCGTTCGCATCGTTGCGGTTCGTCAGCCGGCCCAGGCTGTCCCACACGTAGCCGTGGTTCAGCACGTCGCTGGCACTCGCCCTGCCTGCGATCAGGCTGTTCGCCCGGCCCGTCGCGGCTTCGTAGCCTGATTTGCTCACCACCGCATTGCTGTACCGCTGCTGCTCCAACTCGTCCCATGCGTTGCAGGCCTGCGCCTGCCACAGCACTGTGCCGGCCGGCAGCGTGACGCTCGCGCCCGGCGTGCCTCCCGGGGTGCTCGGTAGCGGGTTCACCGTCACCGCCGTCGCCAGCGACACGCTGCTCAGGAATCCCTTGGGCGTGTAGCCGTAGTTCACCGTCAGCCCGGTTGGCCAGGTCTGGCTCGCTTGCCGGCCGTTGGCGTCATAGGCCACCGCGCTCGCGAAGGTCGGCCCGTTGACGACGCTGGTGCGGTAGTTGATCGGCCGGCCCAATCCGTCGTACGCCCACTGCCGACTGATGCCGGTGCTGGTGCCCGTCGCGCACAGCTTGCCGATGCCCATCAAGCAGCTGTCGTAGGTCCAGGTGCTCCGGTACTCCGCC
>NZ_JBFUFQ010000153.1:0-14011 GCF_056403355.1 Rhizobacter sp. P2_H3
GCCCACGGGGCCGCGGTCGCGGGCACCGGCACCTGCGGCGCGAGCTGCACATCCTTCGGCAGGTCCAGCAGCACCGGCCCGGGCCGCCCGCTGGCGGCCACCCTCAGCGCCTTGCGCAGCAGCGGCACCAGCTGCGCGGCGCTGCGCACCTGCGCGTTCCACTTCGTCACCGGCCGCGAGATGCCGAGCGCATCGCACTCCTGGAACGCATCGGTGCCGATCGACGTCGTCGCGACCTGCCCACTGATGCACAGCACCGGCACCGAGTCGCACAGCGCGTCGAGCAGGCCGGTCGTCGTGTTGCTCATGCCGGGCCCCGAGGTCACGAACACCACGCCGATGCGGCCGGTGCTGCGCGCATACCCCTGCGCGGCGTGCACCGCCGCCTGCTCGTGCCGCACCAGCACATGGCGCAGCCGCGGCTCGCGGTGCAGCGCGTCGTACAGCGGCAGCACCGCGCCGCCGGGGTAGCCGAACACGGTGTCGATGCCGTGCGCGAGCAGCGTCGCGATCAGCAGGTCGGCGCTGTCGGGGGTGCGGGTGGGGGCGGGTTGCAGGCAGGCGAGGGCGACAGGTGCATTCATGCCCGGAAGTTTCTCGTGCGACGCGCAGCAAAGGCTGCCGAAACTTCGGCAGGTTACGATGCCAGCGGCAAATCCTCCTGCATCTTCAAGAGGTCACAGCATGCAGCTCGACAAGTTCGACATCGCCATCCTGGAAGCATTGCAGCGCGACGCCCGCATCAGCATGGGCGAACTCGGCACGCAGGTCGGGCTGACCAGTTCGCCGTGCTGGAGCCGCATCAAGCGGCTGGAGCAGGCCGGCGTGATCGAGGGCTACTCGGTGCGCGTGAACGCGGCCGAGGTCGGGCTGCCGGACACGGTGATCGTGCAGGTCACGCTGGACAGCCACTCCGACGAGGCGCTGTTCGAGTTCGGCCGCGCGCTGGAGGCGATCCCCGAGGTGCTGGAGGCCTTCCTGGTGTCGGGCGACTACGACTACTACGTGCGCATCGCCGTCAGTGACACGCGCGACTACGAACGGCTGCTGCGCGAGCGGCTCTACAAGATCCCGGGGATCCGGCACAGCAAGTCGAGCTTCGTGCTGCGGCAGTTGAAGCAGAGCTTGCTGCCGCTCAGACGCTAGTTCATGACTTTCGCTTCTGCCACGCGATCAGCTCACCGACGAAGCCGCGCCGGAATGCGATCACGCACACCACGAAGATCACGCCGATGATCACCGTGACCCACGAGCCGACGCGGTCGGCCAGGTAGTCCTGCAGCCCGATGATCGTGAAGGCGCCCAGCACCGGGCCTGCGAAGGTGCCCATGCCGCCGAGCAGCGTCATCAGGAWCACCTCGCCCGACAGCGACCAGTGCACGTMCGACAGCGTCGCGAAGCCGAGCACGAAGGTCTTCATCGCACCGGCCAGCCCGGCGATGCCGGTCGACAGCACGAAGGCCAGCAGCTTGTAGCGGTCGACGTCGTAGCCGAGCGAGATCGCGCGCGGCTCGTTCTCGCGGATCGCCTTCAGCACCTGGCCGTACGGCGAATGCACGATGCGCAGGATCAGCAGGAACACCGCGACGAACACCGCCAGCACGAAGAAGTACATCGCCAGGTCATCGGCCATCGGGATCAGGCCGAACAGCTTGCCGCGCGGCACGCCCTGCAGGCCGTCTTCGCCGCCGGTGAACGGCGCCTGCAGGCAGACGAAGTAGATCATCTGCGCCATCGCGAGCGTGATCATCGCGAAGTAGATGCCCTGGCGGCGGATCGCGATCAGGCCGACCACCAGCCCGAGCGCCGCGGCCACCAGCGTGCCGGCGATGATGCCGAGCTCGGGCGTCCAGCCGGCGCTGCGCACCAGCCAGCCGGTGATGTAGGCCGCCGAGCCCATGAAGGCCGCATGCCCGAACGACAGCAGCCCGGTGAAGCCCAGCAGCAGGTTGAAGGCGCACGCGAAGATCGCGAAGCACAGCGCCTTCATCATGAACACCGGGTAGATGCCGATGAAGGGCGCGGCCACCAGCAGCGCCAGCAGCGCACCCCAGGCGATCAGCGATTTGCGCTGGAAGGCCTCGTTCTTGTTCGTGGTGGACACGCTCACTTCTCCTTGCCGAACAGCCCGGCCGGCCGGATCACCAGCACGATCGCCATGATCACGAACACCACGATGTTCGAGGCCTCGGGGTAGAACACCTTGGTCAGCCCCTCGACCAGGCCAAGCATCAGCCCGGTCAGGATCGAGCCGAGGATGGACCCCATGCCGCCGATCACGACCACCGCGAACACCACGATGATCAGGTTGCTGCCCATCAGCGGCGTGACCTGGATCACCGGCGCCGCCAGCACGCCGGCCAGCGCCGCCAGCGCCGAGCCGCCGGCGTACGTGAGCATCACCATGCGCGGCACGTTGATGCCGAAGGCCTGCACCAGCGCCGGGTTCTCGGTGCCGGCGCGCAGCGTGGCGCCGAGCCGCGTCTTCTCGATCAGGAACCAGGTGCCCAGGCACACCGTGAGCGATGCGACGACGACCCACGCGCGGTAGTTCGGCAGCACCATGAAGCCGAGGTTGGTCGCGCCCTGCAGCGCGTCGGGCACGTTGACCTGCTGGCCGGAGACGCCGAACTGGTCGCGGAACACGCCCTCGCCGATCAGCGCGAGGCCGAAGGTCAGCAGCAGCCCGTACAACGGGTCGAGCTTGTACAGGTGCTTGAGCAAGGTCCTCTCGATCACGACGCCGAGCGCCCCGACGATCACCGGCGCGAGCACCAGCGCGCCCCAGTAGCCGAGGCCCCATTTCTCCATCGAGAACCAGGCCACGTAGGCGCCGATCATGTAGAGCGCGCCATGCGCGAAGTTGACGATGCCCAGCAGGCCGAAGATCACCGCCAGGCCCAGGCTGAGCATCGCGTAGAACGAGCCGTTGACCAGGCCGAGCAGCAACTGGCCGGCGAAGGCCTGCAGGGGGATGCCGAAGATTTCTGTCATGGGGCGTCTTTCACGCTGCAGGCCTCGCTCAGGCGGTCACTTCCAGGAAGCGCACTTGCTCTCGGCCTTGGTCGTGAACGCCGCATCGCCCTTGATCGTCTCGACCACGTTGTAGTAGTCCCACGGCTCGGTCGACTTGTCCGGCGTCTTGACCTGCATCAGGTACATGTCGTGCACCATGCGGCCGTCCTCGCGCACCGTGCCGTTCTTCGCGAACATGTCGTTGACCTTGGCCTTGTGCAGCTGCGCGAGCACCTTGTCGCCATCGTCGCTGCCGGTCGCCTTGACGGCCGCCAGGTAGTTCGCGGTCACCGAGTAGTCGGCCGCCTGCAGCGACGACGGCATGCGCTTGACCTTCTCGAAGAACTTGCGGCTCCAGGCGCGCGTCTCGGCATCCTTGTTCCAGTACCAGCTGTCGGTCAGGTACATGCCCTGCGTCGTCTTCAGGCCCAGCGAGTGGATGTCGTTGATGAACACCAGCAGCCCGGCCAGCTTCATCGTCTTCGTGACGCCGAACTCGTTGGCCGCCTTGATCGCGTTGATGGTGTCGCCGCCGGCATTCGCGAGCCCCAGGATCTGCGCCTTGCTCGACTGCGCCTGCAGCAGGAACGACGAGAAGTCGCTGGCCGACAGCGGGTGCTTGACCTGGCCGACCACCGTGCCGCCGGCCCCCTTCACGACATTGGTGGTGTCGTTCTGCAGCGCCTGGCCGAACGCGTAGTCGGCCGACAGGAAATACCAGCTCTTGCCGCCGGCACGCACCACGGCGCCGCCGGTGCCCTTGGCCAGCGCCATCGTGTCGTAGGCCCAGTGGATGGTGTACGGGGTGCACTGCTCGTTGGTCAGCGCCGAGCTGCCGGCGCCCACCGCGATGAACGGCTTCTTCTTCTCGAGCGCCACCTTGGCCATCGCGAGGCTGGTGCCGGAGTTGGTGCCGCCGATCAGCATGTCGACGCCCTGCGTGTCGAACCACTCGCGGGCCTTGGCGGCGGCCACGTCGGCCTTGTTCTGGTGGTCGGCGACGAGCAGCTCGATCTTCTTGCCGTTGATCGCGCCGCCCGCATCGGCGATCGCCATCTTGATGGCCTCGGCGCCGGCCGGGCCGTCGATGTCGGAGTACAGGCCCGACATGTCGGTGATGAAGCCGATGCGGATCACGTCGCCGGAAACCTGCGCGTGGGCAGGGACGAGGGCGGCGGTGGCGGCGAGCGAGCAGGCGGCGGCGATGTGGCTCAGTTTCATTGAGGTCTCCTTGTGTGGTGGATCTTGAAGATCAGACGCCCAGGTACTCGTGGAGCTGGGCCAGGCGGTCAGGCAATTGGGCCTGGGTGAACTCTTGAATGATCTGGCCGTGTTCCATCACGAGGAAGCGGTCGGCCAGCGGCGCGGCGAAGCGGAAGTTCTGCTCCACCATCACGATCGTGTAGCCCTGGCGACGCAGCAGCACCACCATCTCGGCGAGCTTCTGCACGATGACCGGGGCCAGGCCCTCGGAGATCTCGTCGAGCAGCAGCAGCTTCGCGCCGGTGCGCAGGATGCGCGCGACGGCCAGCATCTGCTGCTCGCCGCCCGAGAGGCGCGTGCCCTGGCTGCCCGCGCGCTCCTTCAGGTTCGGGAACATCGCGTAGATCTCGTCGATCGCCATGCCGCCATCGGCCAGCTTCGGCGGCAGCAGCAGGTTCTCCTCGGCCGACAGGCTCGAGAAGATGCCGCGCTCCTCCGGGCAGTAGCCGATGCCGAGCCGCGCGATGCGGTGCGTGGGCATCGCGATGGCCTCCTGCCCGCGGATGCGGATCGAGCCCTTGCGGCTGCCGGTCAGCCCCATGATGGCGCGCAGCGTGCTGGTGCGGCCGGCGCCGTTGCGCCCGAGCAGCGTCACCACCTCGCCTTCGTCGACGTGGAAGTCCACGCCGTGCAGCACATGCGATTCGCCGTACCAGGCCTGCAGCCCGCGGACTTCGAGAAATCGATCGGCCATGTCAGTGCGCGCCCTGCAGTTCGACGTTGGCGGTGCCCATGTAGGCCTCGACGACGGCCGGGTTCTTCGAGACCTCGGCATACGGCCCTTCGGCCAGAGTCGCGCCGCGCTGCAACACCGTGATGGTGTCGGCGATGCTGGCGACCACGCTCATGTTGTGCTCCACCATCAGGATGGTGCGGTTCGCCGACACCTTCTTGATCAGCTGGCGGATGCGGTCGACGTCCTCCAGCCCCATGCCCTGGGTCGGCTCGTCGAGCAGCATCAACTCGGGCTCCATCGCGAGCGTGGTCGCGATCTCGAGCGCGCGCTTGCGGCCATAGCTGAGCTCGACGGTCGGCGTGTCGGCATAGCCGGCGAGGTCGACCTCGGCCAGCAGCGCGCGGGCACGGTCGTTCAGGCTGTGCAGCGTGCGCTCGGACTTCCAGAAATGGAACGAGGTGCCGAGCTTGCGCTGCAGCGCGACACGCACGTTCTCGAGCACGCTCAGGTGCGGGAACACCGCCGAGATCTGGAACGAGCGGATCACGCCGCGCCGTGCGATCTGCGCCGGCTTCTCGCGCGTGATGTCGGCGCCGTTGAAGAGGATCTGCCCGCGCGTGGGCGTCAGGAACTTGGTCAGCAGGTTGAAGCAGGTCGTCTTGCCGGCGCCGTTCGGGCCGATCAGCGCATGGATGTGGCCGCGCCGGACCTTCAGGTCGACCTGGTTCACCGCGACGAAGCCCTTGAACTCCTTCGTCAGCGCGCGGGTCTCGAGGATGGTGTCGCTGGGGCTGGCTGCTGTGCTCATGGCGGTCGTATTCATGGATTCGCTTCGTGCGGCACGGCCATGCTGCCGCCCAGGCGCTGCGTCAGCTCGCGCGCGACGCGCATCACGGTCTCGCTCTGCTGCGCCGCGACCTGCGGGTCGAGCATCGCCTTCTGCAGGCACACGCCGACGCCGGCCACCGCCTGGCCCGACGCGTCGAACACCGGGGCGCCGAAGCAGTACACGCCCTCGCGCACGCTCTCGTCGTCGGTGCTGTAGCCGCGGCGGCGGATCGCGGCCAGCTCGTCGAGCAGCGCACCGCGCTCGATCGGCGCGCGGTTCATGAAGCCCGGCAGCCGGTCCTGCGGAAAGTGGGCGAGCAGCCGGGCCTCGTCCAGCCAGGCGAGCATCGCCTTGCCGGTGGCCGCGCGGTGCGCCGGCAGGCGCATGCCGACGGTGAACGCGAGGCCGAGCGGGCGCACGCCGTTGCGGGCGGCGACGTAGACCACGTCGGCACCGTCGAGCACCGACAGGATCACCGTCTCGGACGGTGCCGCACCGGCCTCGGCCCACAGCGCGGTGAATTCCTGCGCCGGGCTGGTGTGGGCGACGAACGCATGCGCCAGGCCCATCACGCGCGGGCCGATGAAGAAGCAGCCGTCGTCCTCGCGGCGCAGGTAGCCCAGCGCGCTCAGCGTGTTGCACAGCCCGTGCACGCTGCTCTTCGGCAGGCCGAGGCTGGCCGAGAGCCGCGCCAGGCTCATCGCCTCGCGCTGCTGCGCCAGCAGGTCCAGCAACGCGGCGGCCCGCGTGACGGCCGGCACCAGGGCCGGCTTGGTCGCGGGAGCGCGGGGACGTTGGGCTTCTTGCAGCATGCGGAGGGGCTCCGGGGAGATGGCGCCGTTCAATGGGTTGAACCTGGATCGACCCATCGAACAGCCGGCGCAGTCTAAGAGGGGTCTTTGCGCCGGGGAATGCCGGCGCGGCCGGTTCGCGGGAAAGTCCGCACAGGGTTTGCGCGGGGCGGCTCGCTGCATTTTTTTGAATGGTTGCGACAAGCCGGGTGAACTTCGCCCGCCTGACCCGCTCTTAAAGTCGCACTTCACACCCGCAGCTCTGCCTGCGCAAGTGCTTCAAACTGTTTCAAGGCCTTCCATGCGCGCTCCGCCTTCACGCTACGACGCCGTTGCCATCAGCTTCCACTGGCTGCTGGGGCTGGCCATCGTCGCCACGTTCTGCTTCGGGCTGTACATGAGCGGCCTGCCGTTCTCGCCGCAGCGCCTGAAGCTCTTCAACTGGCACAAGTGGGCGGGCGTGACGATCCTCGCGCTGTCGGCGCTGCGCCTGTTGTGGCGCCTGACGCACCGCCCGCCGGCCGACCTGCCGGCGCCCGCCTGGCAGCAGCGAGCATCGCACTGGACGCACACGCTGCTGTACGTGCTGTTCTTCGCGGTGCCGCTGGCCGGCTGGGCGTACAGCTCGGCGGCCGGCTTCCCGATCGTCGCGTTCGGGCTGCTGCCGCTGCCGGATTTCGTGCCGGTCGACAAGGCGCTGGCCGAGACCGCGAAGCAGGCCCATGCGCTGCTCGCCTACGGCCTGGCCGCGCTGGTGCTGCTGCACGTCGCCGCCGCGCTGAAGCACCAGATCATCGACCGCGACGGCCTGCTCGCCCGCATGCTGCCCGGCGGTTCGCGCTGACCCTCACCTTTCACCGGGAGACCCACGAATGAAAACCTACCTCACCGTCGCGAGCTTCGCCCTCGCTGCCGCGTTCGCCTTCCCTGCCTGCGCCCAGGCGCAGCAGAAGGTGGTGCCGGCACAAAGCGAGATCGCCTTCACCAGCAAGCAGATGGGCGTGCCGGTCGACGGCAAGTTCCGCAAGTTCGACGCGCAGGTCGCGTTCGACCCGAAGAAGCCCGAGGCCGCGAAGATCGGCTTCACGATCGACCTGGCCAGCGTCTCGCTCGGCACCGCCGAGACCGAGGCCGAAGTCGCCAAGCCGGACTGGTTCAACACCAAGTCGTTCCCGCAGGCCACCTTCCAGTCGACCACCGTCAAGGCCACCGGTCCGGGCAAGTTCGACGTGGCCGGCAAGCTGGCGATCAAGGGCGCGAGCCACGACGTGGTGGTGCCGGTCGTGCTGGCGCAGGCCGGCGGCAACACCACGGCGACCGGCAGCTTCGTGATCAAGCGCCTCGATTTCAAGATCGGTGACGGCGACTGGAAGGACACCTCGATGGTGGCCAACGACGTCACCGTCAAGTTCAAGCTCGCGCTGACCGGCGTGGGCGCCCTCTGATTTCTCTGCAGTACCTCTTCCACCTCACCAGGACCATTCCCATGCTGACCAAGACCCTGCTCGCCGCCGCCGCCCTCGCCGCTGCCGGCCTCGCCCACGCCGAAGCCGCGACCTACGCGGTCGACCCGACCCACACCTTCGTGACCTTCGAGGCGAAGCACTTCAACACCAGCACGCTGCGCGGCCGCTTCGACAAGAAGGAAGGCACCGTCTCGTTCGACAAGGCCGGCAAGAGCGGCCGTGCCGAGGTGACCTTCGACATGACCTCGGTCAGCACCGGCGTGCCGGCGCTGGACACGCACCTGAAGGGCAAGGACTTCTTCAACGCCGCCGAGGCGCCGACCGCCAAGTTCGTCGGCGACAAGTTCGCGTTCGACGGCGCCGGCAAGGTGACCTCGGTCGCCGGCACGCTGACGATGAACGGCAAGACCCAGCCGGTCACGCTGACGGCCGCGAACTTCAACTGCTACGACAACCCGATGCTCAAGCGCGAAGTGTGCGGCGGCGACTTCGAGACGACGATCCAGCGCAGCCAGTGGGGCGTCAGCTACGGCCTGCAGTACGGCCTGCCGGACAACATCCGCCTGCTGATCCAGATCGAAGCCGTCAAGCAGTAATCACCTCGTTCCGGCCTCGAGCCGGAACACCGATACCGCGCCGGCCAGCCGCTGGGCCTGCGCGTTCAGGCTGCCCGCCGCGGCGGCCGACTCCTCGACCAGCGCGGCGTTCTGCTGCGTCACGCCGTCGAGCTGCTGCACCGCGTCGTTGACCTGGCCGACGCCCTGCGTCTGCTGGCGCGATGCGCCGCTGATCTCGCTGATCAGCGCCGACACCTGGGCGAACCGGCCGACGACGCGTTGCATCGTCGCGCCGGCCTCATCGGCCAGGCGATGCCCTTCCTCGATGCGCTGCGTGCTCTCGGCGACCAGGCCGCGGATCTGCCGCGCCGCCTCGGCGCAGCGTTGCGACAGCGATCGCACCTCGCCGGCCACCACCGAGAAGCCGCGGCCGTGCTCGCCCGATCGGGCCGCCTCGACCGCCGCATTCAGCGCGAGGATGTTGGTCTGCAGCGCGATGCCGTCGATCACGCCGACGATGGTGCCGATGCGCTCGGCCGCCTGCCCGATCTCGTTCATCGTCGCGACCACCTGCGTGACGACCGTGCCGCCGTGATCGGCCACCTGCGAGGCCTCGGCGGCCGCGCTGTCGGCGAGCCGCGCACTTTCGGCATTGCCGCGCACGCTGGTGTCGATCTGGTGCAGCGCCGCGGCCGTCTGCTGCAGGTTGGCCGCCTGCTGTTCGGTGCGGTCCGACAGGTCCATGTTGCCCTGCGCGATCTGCGCGCTCGCGGTGGCGATGCCGTCGGCACCTTCGCGCACCTCGCCGACCACGCGGCGCAGCCCGGCCTGCATGTCGACCAGCGCCTGCAGCACCTCGGCCGCCTCGTCGCGCCCGCTCACCCGGATCTCGCCGCACAGGTCGCCGGTGGCGATGCGCGCAGCGATGCCGCTCGCCTGCTGCAGCGGCCTGGCCACGTCGCGCTGCAGGCGCCACCACACCAGCGCAAACAGCCCGGCGCTGGCCAGCAGCGCACCCGCCAGCACCGACAGGGCGGTGCGGTCGTTCACCGCGACGATGCCGTCGAAGCCGCTGATCTTCTCGTCCGCAAACGCGTTCGAGCGCTCGACGGTGCGGTCGACGCCGCGCCGGTGCGCCTCGTAGTGGGCCTGCACCGCCGGCAGCGCGGCGCGTGCCGCGTCGATGCGTCCGTCGCGCAGCGGCTGCAGCACCTGTGCGCGGGCCGCCTGGAAGAAGCGCTGCGCCGCCTCGTGCTGTTCGCCGAGCAGCTCGTGCTCCAGCCCGTAGGGCGGGTGGGTGCGCCAGTACTCGACGCGGGCGCCGTAGGCGTCGAACAGCACATCGAAACCGCGGGCCGCGTCGGCCGGCGCCAGCGTCCCTTCGAGCGCCTGCGACAGCACCAGCCGCGCCTCGATCAGGTACATCGGCGGCGGCAGCACGTCGGCGGTCACGTCCTTCGCGACGAACACCTGGCGCGCCTGTGCCTGCATGCGCTCGCTGCTCCAGCGGGCACTCGCATGCAGCACCAGCATCGCCACGACGAACATGGCGAGGAACAGCAGCAACACGGACTTGATCGACTTCATCGCAGCACCTCGGCAACACCTGGAACGGCGCCCGAAGCGGGGGCCGTGTCAGGCATTTCGACGTGCTGCCGGTCGCCTTGACCGGGTCATTTGTCCAGGATTTCAGTGGCCGCCGGCCAGCAGCGCCGCGTTGCCGCCGGCCGCCGCGGTGTTGATCGTCAGCGTCTGCTCGGCGCAGAAGCGGTAGAGGTAGTGCGGGCCGCCCGCCTTCGGGCCGGTGCCGCTGAGCCCCTCGCCGCCGAACGGCTGCACGCCGACCACCGCGCCGATCATGTTGCGGTTGACGTAGACGTTGCCGATGCGCGCCGCCTGCGCCAGCCGCAGCGCGCGGCTGTCGATGCGCGTCTGGATGCCCAGCGTCAGCCCGTAGCCGAGCGCGTTGACCTGCGCGATCACGTCGGCCGCGTCGCCGCGCCAGCGCACCACGTGCAGCACCGGGCCGAAGACCTCCTGCCGCACGTCGGCGATGCGCGGCAGCTCGAACGCGACCGGCGCAACCAGGCGCGGGAAGGTCGAGGTCACCGGCGCTTCGCCGATCAGCGTCGCGCTGCCGCGCAGCCGCTCGACGTGGCCGCGGATGCCGGCGAAGGCCCCGTCGTCGATGACCGGGCCGACGTCGGTCGCGAGCAGCGCCGGGTCGTCGACGCGCAGCTCGGCCAGCGCGCCGCGCACCATCTCGATCACGCCGTCGGCCACGCCCTCGTGCACGCACAGCAGCCGCAGCGCCGAGCAGCGCTGGCCGGCCGAGCGGAACGCGCTCTGCACGACGGCGTCGACCACCTGCTCCGGCAGCGCGGTGCTGTCGACCAGCATCGCGTTGATGCCGCCGGTCTCGGCGATCAGCGGCACGATGGCGCCGTCCTTCGCGGCGAGCGTGCGGTTGATGATCTTCGCGACCGCGGTCGAGCCGGTGAAGCACACGCCGGCGGTGCGCGCGTCGGCGACCAGCGCCGCACCGACCGTCTCGCCGGGGCCGTGCAGCATCGCGAGCGCGTCGCGCGGCACGCCGGCGTCGTGCAGCAGCGCGACCAGGCGCTGCGCGACAGCCGGCGTCTGCTCGGCCGGCTTGGCGGCCACCGCGTTGCCGGCCACCAGCGCCGCCACCACCTGGCCGGCGAAGATCGCGAGCGGGAAGTTCCACGGGCTGATGCAGACGAACACGCCGCGGCCGTGCAGCTGCAGCAGGTTGCTCTCGCCGGTCGGGCCCGGCAGGGTCTGCGCGGCCAGCCGCGCCTCGGCCTGGTCGGCGTAGTAGCGGCAGAAGTCGACCGCCTCGCGCACCTCGGCCACGCAGTCGCCCAGGGTCTTGTGCGCCTCCTTCACGAGCAGGCCGCAGAACTCGGGCAGGCGGGCTTCGAGCGCATCGGCGGCGCGGCGCAGCACGGCGGCGCGGTCGGCCAGCGGGGTCGCGTTCCAGGCCTCGAAGCCGGACTGCAAGCGTGCCATCGCGTCGCTCRCGTCGGCCACGGTGGATTCGCGCACCGGCTCGACGACGGTCGCGGCCAGTGCCGCGTCCAGCGGCGCCCGCTCCTCGAGGCAGGCCAGGTCGGCCCCGCGCGAGTTGACACGCGCGCCGTCGCCATACAGCGCCCGCGGCAGCGGCTGGCCGATCGCGGCGGCCGGCACCAGCGGCGACGCGAGCAGCTGCTCGACCGGTACCTCGTCGTCCGACAGCTGGTGCACGAACGACGAATTGGCGCCGTTCTCCAGCAGCCGGCGCACCAGGTAGGCCAGCAGGTCGCGGTGCTCGCCGACCGGCGCGTACACGCGCACCGGGATGCCGGCATCGCGCATGACTTCTCGATAGACGCCCTCGCCCATCCCGTGCAGCCGCTGCATCTCGAACGGTGCGCCGGCCGCCCGCGCCATCTGCAGGATCGCCGCGATGGTGCCGGCGTTGTGGGTCGCGAACTGCGGGTAGATCACGTCCGCATGCCCGATCAGCGCGCGGGCGCAGGCCAGGTACGAGATGTCGGTGTGGTGCTTGTGCGTGAACACCGGGTAGCCGGCCAGGCCCAGCTCCTGCGCGCGCTTGATCTCGCCGTCCCAGTAGGCGCCCTTGACCAGCCGCACCATGAACTTCAGGCCGTGCCGGCGGGCGATGCGCGCGACCTCGTCGACCACCTGCAGCGCCCGCGTCTGGTAGGCCTGCACCGCGAGGCCGAAGCCGCGCCACTGCGGGAACTGCTGCGCGATGCGCTCGGCCAGTGCGTCCAGCACGTCGAGCGAGAGCTCCAGGCGGTCGCTCTCCTCGGCATCGATCGTCAGGTTGATGTTGGCGCGCGCGGCCTGCTCGATCAGCTGCCACACGCGGGGCAGCAGCTCGGCGCCGACGCGCTCGCGCTGCGCGTCTTCATAGCGCGAGAAGAGCGCGCTGAGCTTGATCGAGATGCCGTCGGCCGATTCGGGCCCGGCGGCGACGCGGCCACCGCCGATCGCCTCGATCGCCTTCGCGTACGACGCCAGGTAGCGCCGCGCATCGGCCTCGGTGCGCGCGCCCTCGCCGAGCATGTCGTAGCTGAAGCGCAGGCCGGCGTGCTGCTTGCGGGCCGCTGCCGCCTCGCCCATCGCCTCGGCGATGTCGCGGCCGAGCACGAACTGCCGGCCGAGCAGCTGGATCGCGCGCACCGTCGCGGCCACCACCGTCTGCGCGCCGAGGCGCTTGAACAGCCCGGCCTCCGCATCGGCTTGCGGCAGGAATTTCTTCGACAGCGAGATCGCGCTGGCCGACAGGCTCGCCAGCATCTGGTGCGGCCCGCCCGACGACGCATCGAATTCCGCCTTGCCGAGCTGGTCGGCCGTCAGCGCGATCGCGGTCTCGGCATCGGGCACGCGCAGCAGCGCCTCGGCCAGCCGCATCAGCGCCAGCCCCTCGGCGCTGGAGATCGGGTATTCCCGCAGCAGCGACTCCATCGCCCAGAACGGTGCCGGCTTGTCGCGCACCGCCTGCACCCAGGGCCGCGCCGCCTGTTGCACCGCCGCCCAATCCAGCGCCTGCGCGAGGGGTGGCGTCAGGCTTGCTAACAACTCCAGTTCAGCGCGGTACGGGTAGGGCAGGCGGGCGCGAGCCGGCGGCAAAAAAATCATCTTGGGTCACCATTGGTGTTAGTTCTACTAGCGTATCTGCTGATTACATGAATTAATCACCGACAAAAAGCCGGACCTCGAATTCATTCACCATGAAAAGCAATCACAGCCTGCCTGCCACGCTGGACAAGATCGATGCCCGCATCCTGGGCGCGCTGCAGCAGGACGGGCGCATCTCGAACCTGAAGCTCGCCGAGACGGTGCACCTGTCGCCGACCGCCGTGCTGGAGCGGGTGAAGCGGCTGACGCGCGACGGCTTCATCCTCGGCTACGAGGCGCGATTGAACCCCGACAAGCTCGGCGCAGGAATGATGGTCTTCATCGAGGTCGTGCTCGACCGCACGACGCCGGACGTGATGAAGGCCTTCAAGGCGGCGGTGCAGGTGCGGCCGGAGATTCTCGAATGCCACCTGGTGGCGGGCGGCTTCGACTACCTGATCAAGACGCGCGTGGCCGACATGGGCTCGTACCGCGAGCTGATCGGCTCGGTGATCTGGAGCCTGCCGGGGGTGCGGGAGACGCACACGTATGCGGTGATGGAGGAGGTCAAGAACACGACGGCTCTTCCGATCTGAGCTCTGAGTTCGGAAGGCGGGTGCGGGGAGGCTGTGGCGCGCCGTCGGGTGCGGTCTTCGCCCCTCTCGGGGCGAAGACTCCCCTGCGCTGACTGGTTTCATGGCCCGTCGCCCAAACTCCCGCCACTCACTTCGTTCGTTGTGGTCAAACAGTGGGCGACAGTC
>NZ_JBFUFQ010000154.1:0-13727 GCF_056403355.1 Rhizobacter sp. P2_H3
GCGTTGCCGCTGCAGGCGCTGTGGCCGCGCGACGACGCACAGGCCCTCAGCGCCCTCGCCGACCTGGAAGACGACGCCAGCCGCGTGCGGCTCGTGCAGCAGGCGCTGTTGCACCGGCTGCGCCATCGGGCGGCAGGGGATCCGCGGCCGGCCGTGCACGCGCTGCGGCTGCTGACGCAGTCCGGTGGCCGGCTGCCGGTGCCTGCACTCGCCGCGCAGGTGGGCCTGGGCGAGCGTCGCTTGCAACAGGTGTTCGACACGCAGTTCGGGCTCTCGCCGCGCCGCTGGAGCCGGCTCTCTCGCCTGCACCGCTGCCTGCGCGATCTGCGCGTTCATCCGCAGCGCAGCTGGGCCGAGGTCGCGCTCGATGGCGGCTTCTTCGACCAGTCGCACCTGGCCAACGAGTTCCGCGCGCTGTGCGGCTGCACGCCGGCCGAATACCGGCGGCTCGCGGTTTCGGAATCTTCCAAGACCGCCGGCTGACAACTGCGCACCATGGCGCCGATCGAACCCAGGAGCCAGACGATGACGAACGACGACAACCCGCGCCCGCTGCAGGGCCGCGTGGCGGTGGTGACGGGCGCCAGCCGCGGCGCGGGGCGCGGCTGCGCGGTCGAGCTGGGCGCTGCCGGCGCCACGGTCTACGTGACCGGGCGCAGCACGCGCGCCCAGCCCGCGCAAAGCTACGGCCAGCTGCTCGGCCTGTCGGAGCTCGCCACCCTGCCCGGCAGCATCGACGACACCGCCGACGAGGTGACGCGCGCCGGTGGCCGCGGCATCGCGGTGCGCTGCGACCACACGCAGGACGACGAAGTGGCCGCGCTGTTCGCCCGCGTGCAGCGCGAGCAGGGCCGCATCGACCTGCTCGTCAACAACGCCTGGGGTGGCCACGAAACCTTCGACGGCGTGTTCAACGCGCCGTTCTGGGAGCACCCGCTCGCGCACTGGGATTCGATGATCGACCGCGGCGTGCGCAACCACCTGCTGGCCAGCCGCCGCGCCGCGCCGCTGATGGTGCGGCAAGGCCACGGGCTGATCGTCACGACCACCTTCTGGGACCGCGGCCACTACCTGCGCGGCAACCTGTTCTACGACCTCGCGAAGGCCGGCATGACGCGGCTGGCCTTCGGCATCGCCGAGGAATTGCGGCCGCACGGCGTGGCCTCGGTCGCGGTGTCGCCGGGCTGGATGCGCACCGAGTTCGTGCTGGCCGGCCACCACACCGACGAGGCGCACYGGCATGAGCGCCCTGCCCTCGCACGCACCGAATCACCGCGCTACCTGGGCCGCGCCGTCGCGGCGCTGGCGGCCGACGCGCAGGTGATGCGCCGCAGCGGCCAGGTGCTGCGCGTGGGTGACCTGGCGCAGGACTACGGCTTCACCGACATCGACGGCCGACGCGTGCCCGCCTTCGAGATGGATGAAGCGTCGCCGTGACTCAGTGAGCCGGCACCGCGTCGCCTGAGGCCGCCGCGGCGCCATTGTCGACCGCGGTCGGCGCCAGCAGCTTGCCGAACACCAGCTTCACCGCCAGCAGCGCCACGCCGGCACCGCCGACGAGCACCGCATGCAGGCCCCAGAACTGCTGCCCCGGCATCGTCTCGAGGAAGCCGGCCAGCCAGCCGACGAAGGTGTTGGCGAGGAACAGGTGCAGGTAGTAGGTGCCCATCATCAGCCCCTCGAGCTTGTGCGGTGCGGTGCGCGAGTACAGCGCCAGGCCCACCGGCATCACGTTGGCGAAGCCGATGTCGTTGAGCACCGCGTAGCCGATCGCCCAGCCGAAGCCGACCTTCTCGCTCGAGTGGTCGACGATGCCGGAGGCGATCACCAGCAGTGCCGGCGCGGAGGCGGCGATCAGCGAGCCGAGCGCCATCTTCGTGACCTCGTCGGGCTCGCGGCGGCGCGTGGCCCACCAGCGCCAGAACGCGATCGAACCGATCATCGCCGCGGTGCTCGCGGCCGCGTCGATCGCCTGCAGCCAGCTCACCGGCACCTGCCAGCCGAACAGCACCAGGTCCATGTACTTCTGCGACCACAGCGGGAACGCGTTGTTGTACTGCTGGTTGCCGACGACCGTCATCATCAGCACCGGGATCAGCGCGACCAGCAGCACCAGGCGGCCCTTCTCGGTGCCGGTCATCGGTGTGCGCGGCACGGCGGCGGCCTTGTCGGTACGGCGCACGCGCAGCGGCTCGGGCGGCAGGTGGCGCCGGCCCGCGAGGTACACGAACAGGCCGATCACCATGCCGACACCGGCGGCGCCGAAGCCCCAGTGCCAGGCCACCTTCTCGCCGAGCGTGCCGCAGACGATCGGCGCGACGATCACCGCGATCTGCACCGCCAGCATGAAGATCTGGAACGCGCTCGCGCGCCGCTTGTCGCCGGGCGCGTAGAGGTCACCGACCTGCGCCGCGATGTTGCCCTTGAAGYAGCCGACGCCGATCAGCAGGCACAGCAGCGCGAAGAAGAAGCTGGCCTCGAAGGCCATCAGGAAGTGGCCGGTGGCCATCAGCACCGCGCCGATCACGACCGTCTTGGTGCGGCCGAGCACGCGGTCGGCGAGCAGGCCGCCGAACAGCGGCGTCAGGTAGACGAAGCCCGCGTAGAGCCCGAACACGGCGGACGCGAGCTGCTGCGGCGAGCGCAGGCCGGTGACGTTCTCGATGGCGCCGCGCACCGCATCGATGCCGGCGACGTGGCCGATGTTCTCGGGCAGGAACAGGTAGTTGGTGAGGTACAGCACCAGCAGGGCCTGCATGCCGTAGTACGAGAAACGTTCCCAGAGTTCGCAGAAGGCGAGCCAGCCGAGGCCGGCGGGGTGGCCGAAGAAGGCACGATCGTTGGAGGCGGAGGTGGACACGGGTAGTGGCTTCCGAAGGAAATTGGGTAATCCGCGACTGTCGCTGAAATGGCCGGGCGGCACAACTCGGGTCAGCGCGCGCGCTCAGGTGGCGGCCTCGTACAGCTCCAGCGGCAGCCCGTCCGGATCGGCGAAGAACACGAAACGCCTGCCCGTGTACTCGTCGACGCGGATGTCTTCCACCGCGACGCCCCGGCCCTCGAGCGCGGCCTTGCACTGCGCCACGTCGTCGACCTCGAACGCCAGGTGGCGCAGGCCGCGCGCCTCGGGGTACGACGGGCGCGGCGGCGCGCCGTCGAACGAGAACAGCTCGACCTGCGAGCCGTCGGGCAGTGCCAGGTCGAGCTTGTACGAGTTGCGCTGCGCGCGGAAGTGCTCGGCGATCACCGCGAGGCCGAGCGTCTCGGTGTAGAAGCGCTTCGAGGCCGGGTAGTCGGAGCAGATGATGGCGGCGTGGTGGATGCGGAGCAGCATCGGGCGATTGTCGCGCTCCCTACAATGCGCCCCCTTTGTCACCGATCGCACCCGCCCCATGGACCTCGTCGTCAACGAAGAACTCAAAGCCTACATCGACCCGTTGACCGCGGACGAACACGACGCGCTGGAGCGCAGCATCCTCGCCGAGGGCTGCCGCGATGCGCTGGTGCTGTGGGGCGACATGCTGGTCGACGGGCACAACCGCTACGGCATCTGCCGCAAGCACGGGCTGCCGTTCCAGACGGTGCAGAGCACGCGCTTCCAGTCACTGGAAGACGTGCACCTGTGGATGATCGACCAGCACCTCGGCCGGCGCAGCCTGTCGGACTACCAACGCGGCGTGCTCGCGCTGCGCAAGCGCGAGATCGTCTCCGGCCAGCGTGCGCGCCGCGCCGCCGAACCGGCGGAGGCCGCCTCGCCCGCACCGGTGGCCGCAGCGCCCGCGCTCGACACCCGCGAGGCGCTCGCGAAAGCCGCGCGCATCAGCAGCAACCAGGTCGCGATGATCGAGAAGATCCGCCAGCAGGCGGCGCCAGAAGTGGTCGAGGCGGTGAAGGCCGGCACGATCTCGATCAACGCGGCGGCCGCCGTTGCCAGCCTGCCGGCCGAGGAGCAGGTGGCCGCCGCGGCGGCCGGCAAGGACGAGCTGAAGCAGGCCGCCAAGCGGGCGCGCGAATCGCGCCGCAAGGCGCCGGCCGAGGAGTCCACGGCAGCACCACAGGCGCAGCAGGAATCACCGCCAGCGCAGCCGCACGACGGCGCCGACACCGTCGACTCGCTGCGCCAGCGTGTCACCGCCCTGACCGCCGAGAACGCTGCGCTGAAGCTGAAGATCGCCGACCTGCACGCCCAGCTGCGCGCCCACGCCGGCGAGGCCGACACCGCGCCGTTCTGATCCACGGTATAGTTTCCGCTGCAATGGATACACATATGTGTATCCATAACCGGAGACCCCGATGAACACCAAAGACGCCGGCATGCGGATCCGCATCGAGCGGGATCTGCGAGATGCCTTCGTGCAGGCCTGCCAGTCGCAGGGCCTGGCGGCCGCCGAAGTGCTGCGCGACTTCATGCGCAGCTTCGCGGCCAAGCACTCCGCCGAGCAGGCGCAGCTGTTTGGGCAGTCCAAGCCCGAACGGCCGTGAAGGAGCCGGCCATGATCGTGCTGAAGGACACCCAGGCGAAGTTGCTCGGCGCGCTGCAGGCCGTCTGCGGCATCGTCGAGCGGCGGCACACCCTGCCCGTGCTCGCCAACGTGCTGATCCGCAAGAGCGGCCCGTCGATCGCGCTGATCACCTCGGACCTCGACATCGAGGTCGGCCACGCGGTCGAACTGGGCGGCGATGCCGGCGAGTTCGCCACCACCGTGTCGGCGCGCAAGCTGATCGACATCCTGAAGGCGATGCCGCCCGACCAGATCGTCACGCTGACCGCCGAACCCGGCCGCCTGCGGCTGCAGGGCGGGCGCAGCCGCTTCACGCTGCACACGCTGCCGGCCGAGCAGTTCCCGCTGGTCGCGCGGGCGCCGCATGCCACCACGCTGCGCCTGCCGCAGCACGTGCTGAAGTCGCTGGTCGACCAGGTGAGCTTCGCGATGGCGGCGCACGACATCCGCTACTTCCTGAACGGCGTGCTGTTCAACACCGACGGCCGTCTCGTGCGGCTCGTCGCGACCGACGGCAACCGGCTCGCGCTGGCCGAGGCAACGGTCGACGCCGAACTGCCGGCACAGCAGGTGATCCTGCCGCGCAAGGCGGTGCACGAGCTGCAGCGCCACCTGCTCGACGACCAGGGCGACGGCAGCGCCGGCGTCGAGATCCGGCTCGCGCCCGCACAGGCCAGCTTCGAGCTCAACGGCATCAGCTTCATCACCAAGCTGATCGAGGGCCGCTACCCCGACTTCAACCGCGCGATCCCGAAGGCCAACCCGCATGCCGTGACGCTCGGCCGCGCCGCGCTGCTCGAATGCCTGCAGCGCGCCTCGCTGATGACCAGCGACAAGTTCCGCGGCATCCGGCTGAGCCTCGCGCCGGGTGCGCTGCGCATCGTCTCGAGCAACGCCGAGCGCGAGGAGGCCGACGAAGACATCGATGTCGACTACGGCGGCGCGCCCCTCGAGATCGGCTTCAACGTGACCTACCTGACCGAGGTGCTCGGCGAGACCGACGCCGAGATGGTGACGATGGCGCTGCAGGATGCCGCCTCGGCGGTGTTGTTCACCTTTCCCGAGCGCAGCGACTTCAAGTACGTGGTCAGCCCGATGCGGCTCTGACGTGAAGACTCCGACGTGAATCGGGCCCTTCCGATCAATAGTTTTTCTCCATCGACTTGATTCAGTCAATTAATCCCGCAAATGCTGCAGTGCGGTCAAAATTCGTCCCGCTAGTTCGTTTTTCTACCCACAGAGCACCAAGGAAATCACCCGATGTCGCTGATCAACACCCAAGTCCAACCGTTCAAGGTCGAAGCCTTCCACAACGGCAAGTTCATCGAAGTCACCGAAGCGAGCCTGAAGGGCAAGTGGTCGACGCTGATCTTCATGCCGGCCGCCTTCACCTTCAACTGCCCGACCGAAGTCGAAGACGCTGCCGACAACTACGCCGAATTCCAGAAGCTGGGCACCGAGGTCTACATCGTCACGACCGACACCCACTTCGCGCACAAGGTGTGGCACGAGACCTCGCCGGCCGTCGGCAAGGCCAAGTTCCCGCTGATCGGCGACCCGACGCACAAGCTGACGCGCGCATTCGGCGTGCACATCGAGGAAGAAGGCCTGGCGCTGCGCGGCACCTTCGTGATCAACCCCGATGGCGTCATCAAGACCGTCGAAGTGCACGACAACGCGATCGCGCGTGACGTGAAGGAAACCCTGCGCAAGCTGAAGGCCGCGCAGTACGTTGCCAAGAACCCTGGCCAGGTCTGCCCGGCCAAGTGGAACGAAGGCGCCGCCACGCTGACGCCGTCGCTCGACCTCGTCGGCAAGATCTAAGACCTCTCTCTCGCTTTTTCCCTGTTCTGCCGCTCTGCGGCCCCGCCTTCGGGCGGGGTCCTGGGCGGAGCTTTCCCCGGCTTTCCCGAATAACACGAAACAAAGGACGATCACCATGTTGGACGCCACCCTCCAGGCCCAGCTCAAGGGCTACCTGCAACGCCTGACGCAGCCGGTTGAACTGGTGGCGTCGCTCGATGACCGTCCCGCTTCGCGCGAGATGCGCGAGCTGCTCGAGGAGATCGCCGGCCTGAGCGAGCTGGTGAGCCTGCGCCTGGACGGCACCGACACGCGCCGCCCCTCGTTCAACATCAGCCGTGCCGGTGCCGGGATGGGCGTGCGCTTCGCCGCGATCCCGATGGGCCATGAGTTCACGTCGCTGGTGCTGGCGCTGCTGCAGGCCGGCGGCCACCCGCCGAAGGTCGAGGCCGAAGTGATCGAGCAGATCAAGTCGCTGACCCGCGAGGATGGCGGCGACTTCGTGTTCGAGACCTACATGTCGCTGACCTGCCACAACTGCCCCGACGTCGTGCAGGCGCTGAACCTGATGGCGGTGCTGAACCCGCGCATCAAGCACGTCGCGATCGACGGCGGCCTGTTCCAGGACGAAGTGGAAGGCCGCCAGATCATGGCCGTGCCGACCGTCTACCTGAACGGCGAGGTGTTCGGCTCGGGCCGCATGGAGGTCTCGGAGATCCTGACCAAGGTCGACACCGGTGCTTCGGCGCGCGTGGCGGCCAAGCTGGGCCAGAAGGACGCGTTCGACGTGCTGATCGTCGGCGGCGGCCCGGCCGGCGCGGCGGCGGCCGTGTATGCGGCGCGCAAGGGCATCCGCACCGGCATCGTCGCCGAGCGCTTCGGCGGCCAGACGCTGGACACGCTGGGCATCGAGAACTACGTGTCGATCCTCGAGACGCAGGGCCCGAAGTTCGCGGCCGCGCTGGAAGCGCATGCGCGCGTCTACGAGGTCGACATCATGAACGGCCAGCGCGTCGCGGCGCTGGAGCCGGCCGCGCAACCGGGCGGCGAGATCACCGTGACGCTGGAGAACGGCGCGGCGTTGAAGAGCCGCAGCGTGATCCTCTCGACCGGCGCGCGCTGGCGCAACGTGAACGTGCCTGGCGAGGCCGAGTACAAGAACAAGGGCGTGGCCTACTGCCCGCACTGCGACGGCCCGCTGTTCAAGGGCAAGCCGGTCGCGGTGATCGGCGGCGGCAACTCGGGCGTCGAAGCGGCGATCGACCTGGCCGGCATCGTGGCGCACGTCACCGTGGTGGAGTTCGCCGACGCGCTGAAGGCCGATGCGGTGCTCGTGAAGAAGCTGCACAGCCTGCCGAACGTGACGGTGCACACCAACGCGCAGACGACCGAGATCACCGGCGACGGGCAGAAGGTCAATGGCCTGGTCTTCAAGGACCGCGCGACGGGTGCCGAGCACCGCGTGGAGCTGGCCGGCGTGTTCGTGCAGATCGGCCTGGTGCCCAACACCGAGTTCCTGAAGGGCACGCTGGAGCTGAGCAAGTACGGCGAGATCATCGTCGACGCGCGCGGCGCGACGAACCAGCCGGGCGTGTTCGCAGCCGGCGATGCGACGACGGTGCCGTTCAAGCAGATCATCATCGCCGCGGGCGATGGGGCAAAGGCGGCGCTGTCGGCGTTCGATCACCTGATCCGCACGCCGGTGGCGGCCTGAGCGACCTGAGCGAGTTGCGCAGCATTCCCGGATTTCGCTGCGCTGCATCCGGGCTACGGCATTCGTAGCCCGGGTGACAACCCGGGAAGCGGCCTCTCAAGGGCAGAATGCCCGCCGATGATCCACCTCACCCGACTCACGATCCAGCGCGCCCGGGCCGAGCGGCTGCCGCAGATCGCCGGCAGCCTCACCTTCACGACCGTGCTGTCGGTGGTGCCGTTTCTCGCGGTGTGCTTTGCGCTCTTCACGCGCTTCCCGATGTTCAAGCGACTTGAGGACGCGATCGAGGAGCATCTGCTGCGCAGCCTGCTGCCCGAGGAGATCTCGCGCACCGTGCTGCGCTACCTGGCGCAGTTCGCGACCAACGCGAACGGGCTGACGCTGGTCGGCTCGCTGTTCCTGGTGGTCACCGCAGTGGCGCTGCTGCTGACCGTCGAGAACGCGCTGAACCAGATCTGGAAGGTGAAGAAGAACCGGCCGTTCCTGAAGCGCGTCGGCATGTACCTGCTGATGATCGGGTTCGGCCCGCCGCTGCTGGGCGTGAGCCTGTGGGCCACGTCGTACGCGGTGAGTGCCTCGGCCGGGCTGATCGAGACGCTGCCGCCGTGGGCCAAGTTCGGGCTGACGCTCGGGCCGGCGCTGATCGGCTCGATCGCGATGGCCGCCCTCTTCCACTTCATGCCGAACACCCGCGTGCGCAAGCGCGATGCGATCGTCGGTGGCCTGATCGCCGGCATCGCGTTCGAGCTGGGCAAGCGCGGCTTCGCGGCCTATGTGCTGAAGCTGCCGACCTACAAGACGGTGTACGGCACCTTCGCGGCGTTTCCGGTGTTCCTGCTGTGGGTGTACTTCTCGTGGCTGGTGACGTTGGCGGCGGCGTTGGTGACGTCGAACCTGGCGCGAGCACGGAAGCAGCCCGCGAACAGGAAGCCCGACAAGAAGCTGGCCAAGGCCTGATCAACCGCCGACCGGTTCCAGCGGCTTGCGCGCCCACAGCACCGACAGAAACTCCTCGCCGAACACCTCCGCGCCCGGCGGTGGCTTCAGCATGCGYCGTGTGCCCTGCACCTCGAGCCCGGTGGCCCAGATCGCACGCAGTTGTTCTTCGGTGTAGCCCAGGCCGCCGCCCAGCGTGCGGCGCTCGTAGACCTCGGCGTCCGTCAGCCCGCTGCCGCCTTCCGGCCGAAAGCACACCAGGCCGAACCAGCCGCCCGGACGCAGCGCCTCGCTGACCAGCCGCACATAGGTGTGCCGCCGATGCGGGGCCAGGTGGTGGAAGCAGCCGGAGTCGTAGACGAGGTCGAAGCTGCCTGCAGGCATGCCGAGCTCGAAGACCGACTTGCAGTGCCACTGCACCGCCACGCCGAATTCGTTCGCACGCTGCGTGGCCCAATCGATCGCCGCCTGCGCGTAGTCGACGCCTTCGACATCGAAGCCGCATCGGGCGAGGAAGCGCGCGTTGCGGCCGTTGCCGCAGCCGATGTCCAGCGCCCGCAGGCCGGGGGCTGCATGCGCATCGGCCCATTCGGCGAGGTTCTCGTCCGGTGCGTCGCCGAAGAACGGCACCGGCTTCTGGCGATCCGCGTAGAAGCCTTCCCACCAGTCGCCCGCGCGGCCGGCGAACCAGCCGTCGAGCATGGCCAGCACGGGCTCTTCGCCGCAGATCAGTTCATCGGCCATCGGCGAATGCGTCGGTGGCGGCCACCAGCTCCGACGTGATGCCAGGCTCCATCGACGAATGCCCGGCATCGGGCACCACGACCAGCTTGGCCGAGGGCCATGCATCGGCCAGCGCGAAGGCATAGCGCACCGGGCAGATCACGTCGTAGCGGCCGTGCACGATGGTGCAAGGCAGGTGGGCGATGCGCGGCACGCCGTCGAGCAGTTGGTTGGGCGTGAGGAAGGCTCCGTTGGCGAAGTAGTGCGCCTCGAGCCGCGCGAGGTTCAGCTCGAAGACGGCGTCCTCCGGCCGCAGCGGCTCGGCCGGCAGCGGGATGAGCCGCAGGCAGGCGCCTTCGTAGTGGCTCCAGGCGCGCGCGGCGGCGGCGTGCACGGCGGGGTCGGGGTCGCTCAGGCGGCGCTGGTAGGCCGCGAGCAGGTCACCGCGTTCCTCGGGCGGAATGGCGCCGGCGAACGCTTCCCACTCCTTCGGATAGAACTGCCGCATGCCGTGCAGCCACCACTGCTGCTCCTCGGTGCTGGCGAGCCAGATGCCGCGCAGGATCAGGCCGAGGCAGCGCTCGGGGTGCGCCTGCGCATAGGCCAGCGACAGCGTGGAGCCCCACGAGCCGCCGAACACCAGCCACTGCGCGATGCCCAGGTGCTCGCGCAGGCGCTCCAGGTCGGCGATCAGCAACGCGGTGGTGTTCTCGCGGCATTCGCCGGAGGGCGTGGACTTGCCGGCACCGCGCTGATCGAGCAGCACGATGTGGTAGCGGGCGGGATCGAAGAAGCCGCGGTCCTTCGCCGAAGTGCCGGCCCCGGGGCCGCCGTGCACGAAGATGACCGGGATGCCGGCGGGATTGCCGCTGCGCTCCCAGTAGAGCGAGTGCAGGTTGCCGGCTGGCAGGAACCCTGTTTCCAGGGGCTCGATGGGTGGGTAGTGGGTGCGCAGCGTCATGCGCGCTGACTTTAGGCGAAAACATCAGCGGCAGCGGCAAGGGCAACACGGCCGCAGCGGGTGGAACCGGTCGCCGGCGCGGCAGGGTTTGGCGGGCGGTGCCCCGCAATCGGGGCCGCAGTGCGGCAGCGCCAGCAGGTGATCGGCCCACTCGCCGCGCTCGGTGCGGGCGCGCAGGTGCGGCAGCTGGCCGGGCTCGCGCACGACATCGAGGTAGACCCACTGACGGCGCAGGCGATCGACCACGTAGTAGCGCTCGATGTCGCGGTCCATGCAGCGGATGGCCTGGGCGATGTCGATGCGCCATTTGAGCTGGCTGTGGCCGATGTGGGTGATGAGGTCGTGGTGCGGGGGGCGCGTGGACAGGGTGATGCAGTTGATCTCGTAGCCCTTCATGCCAGGTTTCCCTTCGTCTGCTTCCGATGCGGCTCTGAATGAAGCCCTTGAAGTTCAAAAAACAATCCAAAGACTTCACTTGGAATCCCAAAGTTAACACTTCGAAACCCAAAGATGGTGGAGGACTTGTGCAGACGCCGCAATCCTTCCCGGATGAAAAAGAGTCCCGGCAAGAAGCTGTCGTCCCGCGACGTGTTCGCACGCAACCTGCGCCGGGTGCGGCGCGCGCGGGAGATGTCGCAGGAAGCGCTCGGCCTGGAAGCGGGCATCGCACGCCCCTACGTCAGCAGCGTGGAACTCGGGCGCCGCAACATCTCGATCGACAACATGGGGCGCCTGGCCGATGCGCTGCGCGTGCCGTTGCGCGACCTGGTCGACCCCGACAAGTTCACCGACCTCGACGAGGCCTGAGGGACATCGCGCGAGCGGTGTAAGAAGCCGCGCGCCGGGCGCGACGCATCCGGATCCTCACTCCTTCAGGGAATCCGCATGTTCACTCGTCGCCAGTTCTCCACGCGTGTTGCTGCCACGGTCGGGCTTGCTGCCACGGCGCGCCTTGCTTCGGCCCAACCCGCATCGGCGCCCGCAGCTGCCACCACACCGGGCGTGCGCAACGTCGTGCTCGTGCACGGCGCGTACGCCGACGGGTCGTGCTGGTCCGACGTGATCGCGCTGCTGCAGCGCGCCGGGTTGCGCGCCTCTGCGGTGCAGAACCCGCTCACTTCGCTGGCCGACGACGTGGCGGCCACGCAGCGCATCCTGGCGCTGCAAGACGGGCCGACGCTGCTGGTCGGGCACTCGTGGGCTGGCACGGTGATCAGCGAGGCTGGTGTCGATCCGAAGGTCGCGGGGCTGGTCTACGTGGCCGCGCGTGCGCCTGACGCGGGGGAAGACTACGGCTCGCTGGCCGCCAAGTTTCCGACACCGCCGGCGAGCGCCGGGCTCGTCAAGTCGGGTGGGTTTRCGCAGTTGAGCGAAGAGGCCTTCTTGCGGGACTTTGCGGGTGACGTGCCAGTTGAGAAGGCTCGCGTGCTGTATGCGCTGCAAGGGCGGATTGCGGAGACGCTGTTTGCGTCACGCACCACGGTGGCCGCCTGGCGCAGCAAGCCAAGTTGGTACGCGGTGTCGACGCAGGATCGGACGACCTCGCCGGAATTGCAGCGGTTCGTGGCTGCGCGGATGAAGGCGAAGACGGTTGAGATCGCGTCTAGCCATGTGTCGCTGATCAGTCATCCGCGGGAGATTGCGGGGGTGATCGCTGAGGCCGCGAAGCAGGTGACTGCCGCAAGCTGAGCGCAATGGGCACGCGGAGAGCGTGGCCTCAAAGATCAAGTGACCGCTTTGCAGCACGTTGCTGCCGGTCGGCCGGGAACTTCGAATGTCCGCTCGTTGCGATGAAGCTGACGTTGCGAGGTGTCGTCGGCAACTCTGGCTGAGCAGCGGCTCGTGCTTCGCGTCGACCAGGCCAGCCCGAATGTCCGCTCCGCGCGCCCGTGAACTCACAGAATCGACCCAAAGCGGAAGTTGGCACAGGCTAAGCAAGCCGCCGGAAAGCGGCCGTTCAACGTTTGACTTAAACGGACCGTCGAAGGCGGGTCCGCTTGAAGGACGGGTTAGGCATCGACTCGCGGCGGAGCAAATCGATCTTGTGGAATCACGTGAGAAGTCCGAACGTTGGTTCGATTCTCCTCTGCCTTGAATCGACTCGTCAGGAGCCGGCGCAGAAGGAAGTCCTGCTCCCCAAACCAAGCTGTGTACCTCCCGCCTCCGTAGGGATGCAGCCCAGAGACCGACACGCATCTGACGCCATCGACGACCCGGCTTCGGCGGAACCTGATGCAGCGCAGATCAAGCAACGAGAACCCGGATACTTCCGGGAACAGCAGCGAGGCTATCGTGTGGGCGGTCCCACTTGAGATCCCGGTCGCGCCAGCGATGGCAAGGTCCAGATCTTCCGGAGTCTCAGCCCTGCCGTTCCCTTGGTAGTAGCGAGTGACGAAGTACGGCTTTGCGTTCCTGATGCCCACGGTTGTCTGCGTGGTTAAGTGCCGCAGCGGTCGGTAGGGATGCGGACTCTGGAAGTAGAAGCGAAAGTCTGCGGGGCGGCTGTAGTCCGTCTCGAACGTGCAAAGTCGGTCCCGCCGACAGTGCGGCCTGTACGACATGCCGGTATCGGAGTAGCTGGGCAGTTCGCGGTACCGGCGGACAACCTCGTGGAGATAGGCGCGGGCGTTCTGAAATGTTGGCATTCGAGGCCTAACGTTTGAGATGAGAGGCGGCGCCCGGCTTGCCGGGTGAGGTCCCCTCGATTAAAGAGTTAGGCCTCACGCGTAAGAGGACGCCTTCTGAAGCTTAGAAGCTCGGTGAGGAAGAACGCCCAGGGGATGCAAATTACTGCTGGAAGTAGAAGCATGCCTGCTGGTACACCGGAGCCTGCTTTGATTGCGATGGAAAGTGCGAAGCCGAGAAGTGCCAGTACAAAGGAACCGGCACCTATGTACCCCAGCGCCTTGGGAATGCCATAGAACGACCAYGGAGCACCGCGTTCGTTCTTTGCTGTAGCGAGCCAAACCCGACGCACAAGGAGGAAGACGATGGCTACGCTTACCAGGACCAGGATGAACCTGGGTAGAAGTAGGGCAAGCACCTGCGGAACGGGTGAACTGAAGGAGAAGAGCAGCGCAAAGAATGG
>NZ_JBFUFQ010000155.1:0-13665 GCF_056403355.1 Rhizobacter sp. P2_H3
CTGCTGGGCGTGACCACCTGGTACCGGGCGCGCAAGTTCGACTACCCACGCCTGCCGCGCGCGAGCTGGGGCGAGCGCTGGAAGGCCTTCCGCGAGGCGTTCTGGGGCATCGCGCTGATCGTGATCGTGATCGGCGGCATCTACTCCGGCATCTTCACGCCGACCGAGGCGGCGGCGATCGCGGCGGTGTATGCCTTCGTGATCTCGGTGTTCATCTACAAGGACCTGAAGCTGCGCGACGTGCCGAAGGTGCTGCGCAACGCCGCCGCGATGAGCTCGATGCTGCTGTACATCATCACGAACGCGGTGCTGTTCTCGTTCCTGCTGACCTCCGAGCAGATCCCGCAGTCGATGGCGGCGTGGATGACGGGCCAGGGCTTCGGCGTGGTGGTGTTCCTGCTGCTGGTCAACATCATCCTGCTGGTGGCCGGCAACTTCATGGACCCGTCGGCGATCGTGCTGATCATGGCGCCGATCCTGTACCCGGTGGCCTGCAAGCTGGGCGTGAACCCGATCCACCTGGGCATCCTGATGGCGGTCAACATGGAGGTCGGCATGTGCCACCCGCCGGTCGGGCTGAACCTGTACGTCGCGTCGGGCATCAGCAAGATGGGCATCACCGAGCTGACGATCGCGGTGTGGCCATGGCTGCTGACGATGATCGGGTTCCTGGTCCTCGTCACCTACTGGCCGGCGCTGTCGCTGACGCTGCCGCACCTGCTGGCGCGCTGAGGATCTACATCACGGACCTACATCACCGCGCCGAACTGCCACGGCACGAATTCGTTCTGGCCGTAGCCGTGGCGTTCGCTCTTGGTCAGCTCGCCCGATGCGGTGGCCAGCATCTGCGCAAAGATCGCTTCGCCGAGCTCGCCGATGGTGGCCGTGCCGTCGACGATGCTGCCGCAGTTGATGTCGATGTCGTCCTGCTGGCGCAGCCACAGCGCGGTGTTGGTCGACAGCTTCAGCGACGGTGACGGTGCGCAGCCGTAGGCCGAGCCGCGGCCGGTCGTGAAGCAGATCAGGTTGGCGCCGCCGGCGACCTGGCCGGTCGCGCTGACCGGGTCGTAGCCCGGCGTGTCCATGAACACCAGGCCGTGCGCCGTCACCGGCTCGGCGTATTCGCAGACCTCGACCAGGTTGGTGGTGCCGCTCTTCGCGATCGCGCCCAGCGATTTCTCGAGGATGGTGGTCAGCCCGCCGGCCTTGTTGCCGGCCGACGGGTTGTTGTCCATCTCGGCATGGTTGCGCTCGCAGTGGTCTTCCCACCAGCGCAGCCGCGCGAGCAGCTTGCCGGCGACCGCGGGCGACACCGCGCGCCGCGTCAGCAGGTGTTCGCCGCCGTAGATCTCGGGCGTCTCCGACAGGATCGCGGTGCCGCCGTGGCGCACCAGCAGGTCGACCGCGGCGCCGAGCGCCGGGTTCGCGCTGATGCCGGAGTAGCCGTCGGAGCCGCCGCATTGCAGCCCGACGCACAGGTGGCTCGCGCTGACCGGCTGGCGCCGGGTGCGGTTCGCTTCCGGCAGCATCTCGTTGACGAGCGCGATGCCGCGCGCGACCGCCTTCGCGGTGCCGCCGGCGTCCTGGATGTTGTAGCTGTGCAGGCGTGGGCCGTCGGCCAGGCCGATGCCGGCGATCTGGTTGGTCTCGCATCCGAGGCCCACCATCAGCAGCGCGGCGAAGTTCGGGTGCCGCGCATAGCCGGCCAGCGTGCGGCGGAGCACCTGCAGCGGCTCGCCTTCGCTGTCGGTCGCGCAGCCGGCGCCGTGCGTCAGCGCGACGACGCCGTCGACGTTCGGGAACGCGGCCAGCGCCTCGGGGTGGATGTCGCGCCGGAAGTGGTCGGCGATCGCGCGGGCGACGGTCGCCGAGCAGTTCACCGAGGTCAGGATGCCGATGTAGTTGCGCGTCGCGATGCGGCCGTCGGCGCGCACGATGCCCTGGAAGGTGGCCGGGGTCTCGACGAAGGCCGTCGGGTGCGCGTCGGCGCCGACGGCGGGGTCGCGCTCGAAGCTCGAGAACTCGAGGTTGTGCGTGTGCACGTGCTGGCCGGCAGTGATCGGCTGGCGCGCGATGCCGATCACCTGGTTGTAGCGCCGCACCGGGGCGCCGGCCGGCAGGTCGCGCACCGCGAGCTTGTGGCCGGGCGGGATCAGGCCGCTGACGGTCACGCCCTCGGAGTCGATGCGCGTGCCCGACACCAGCTGGCGCCGCGCGATGACGACGTCGTCGGCTGGGTGGATGCGAATCGTCGGCGCGCTGGTTTCCATCAGGGCCTCGTCAGCCGTCGATCAACTCCGGATTCCATGCATGCACCTTCTGCTGCTGCTCACCCAGGCCCTGGATGCCCAGCTTGATCGAATCGCCCGGCTTCAGGTACAGCTGCGGCTTCTGCCCCATGCCGACACCCGGCGGCGTGCCGGTGCTGATCAGGTCGCCCGGGTTCAGCGTCATGAAGCGGCTCACGTAGCTCACCAGGTGCGCCACGTTGAACACCATCGTCTTCGTGTTGCCGTTCTGGAACCGCTTGCCGTTCACCTCGAGCCACATCGGCAGATTCTGCGGATCGGGCACCTCGTCCTTCGTGACCAGCCACGGGCCGACCGGGCCGAAGGTGTCGCAGCCCTTGCCCTTGTCCCAGGTGCCGCCGCGCTCCAGCTGGTACTCGCGTTCCGACAGGTCGTTGACGATGCAGTAGCCGGCCACGTGGTTCAGTGCGTCGGCCTCGGACACGTAGCGTGCCGTGCTGCCGATCACGACGCCGAGCTCGACCTCCCAGTCGCTCTTCACCGAGTTCTTCGGCAGCACGACCGGGTCGTTGCAGCCGATCAGCGCGCTGCTCGCCTTCATGAAGATCACCGGCTCGGCCGGCACCGGCTGGCCCGATTCGGCGGCGTGGTCCGCATAGTTCAGGCCGATGCAGATGAACTTGCCGAGGCCCGCCCAGGGCGGCGCGAGGCGGCCCGGTGTCTCGATGAGCGGCAGCGTCGACGGATCCAGCTCGTGCAGCCGCTTCAGGCCGTGCGGCGACAGCGTCGCGGCAGTGATGTCGGCGAGCACGCCCGACAGGTCGCGCAGCTGGCCGTCGGCATCGACCAGCGCGGGTTGCTCGGAGCCCTTCGGGCCGTGGCGCATCAATTTCATGGACTTCTCTTTCCGTGCTTCAGTTGGACCAACCACCGTCGATGATCTGCGAGGTGCCGGTGGTGAACCCGGACTCGTCGGACGCAAGATACACCGCCAGCGCCGCGATCTCGGCGGTGCTGCCGATGCGGCCGATCGGCTGCCGGGCGACGAAGGCCGCCTCGACCTGTGCCACCGTCTGCCCGCTCGCGCCGGCCTGCGCCTCGATGCGCTGGCGCAGCGAGGGCGATTCGATCGTGCCCGGGCAGATCGCGTTGCAGCGGATGCCCTTCGCGACGAAATCCGCCGCGACCGACTTCGTCAGCCCGATCACCGCCGCCTTCGTCGTGCCGTAGACGAAGCGGTTCGGCGCGCCCTTGATGCTGCCGGCCACCGAGGCCACGTTGATGATCGAGCCGCCACCGCCGGCCAGCATCGCCGGCAGCGCCGCGCGGATCGTGCGGTACATCGAGCGCACGTTCAGGTCGAACGAGAAATCCCAGGCCGCGTCGTCGCACTCGAGGATGGTGCCGGCATGCACGAAGCCGGCGCCGTTGAACAGCACCTGCAGCGGCCCGAGCCCGGCCACCAGCGACTGCACCGCGGCGCCGTCGCGCACGTCGAGGTGCCGCGCGGTGATGCCGGGGATGCGCGACAGCTCGGCCAGCGCCGCATCGTTGATGTCGGTCGCGATCACCCGCGCACCCTCGCGCGCGAAGGCCTCCGCGGTGGCGCGGCCGATGCCCTGGCCGGCGGCGGTGACGAGGGCGGCCTTGCCGGCCAGTCGTTGCGTCATGGGGTCGTCCTGTGAGTTGTGTCAAATTGGTCCAGTGGTCTGACCAATTCGTCGAAAGCGTACGGGAAGCCTCCAGGAGCGTCAATCCGTGTTGCACCCTTGCGGGTGCCACCCTTCAGGTGAAACACCCTAGGGGGCGTGTGAATACCATGGGCCAGAATCGCCCGTTCGTTTCCGGAGACCCCAGATGGATAAGACTTGGCTCAAGCAGTACCCCAGCGGGGTGCCGGAGCAGATCGATGTCGAGCAGTACACGTCGCTCACCGCGTTGATCGACGAAAGCCTGAAGAAGTACGCCGACCTGCCCGCCTACAAGTTCATGGGCAAGGTCTTCACGTTCCGCCAGGTCGACGAGGCCTCGCGCGCGTTCGCCGCGTACCTGCAGGCGCTCGGGCTCGAGAAGGGCGACCGCGTCGCGATCATGATGCCCAACGTGCCGCAGTACCCGATCGCGGTCGCCGGCATCCTGCGCGCCGGCCTGGTGGTGGTCAACGTCAACCCGCTGTACACGCCGCGCGAGCTGGAGCACCAGCTGAAGGACTCCGGCTCGAAGGCCATCCTGATCATCGAGAACTTCGCCGCCACGCTGCAGGCCTGCCTGGCCGCGGTGCCGACGAAGAAGATCATCCTCGCGACGATGGGCGACATGCTCGGCTTCCCGAAGGGGCTGATCGTCAACTACGTCGTGCGCAACGTGAAGAAGCTGGTGCCGGCCTTCGAGCTGCCCGGCGCGGTGCCGTACAACGACGCGATCTCCGCCGGCAAGCGCGCGAGCCTGAAGGCGCCCACGCTCAAGCTCGACGACATCGCGGTGCTGCAGTACACCGGCGGCACCACCGGCGTCAGCAAGGGCGCGGTGCTGCTGCACCGCAACCTGGTCGCCAACACGCTGCAGGCCGAGGCCTGGTACCAGCCGGCGATGCGCAAGGTGCCGGCCGGCACGCAGATCATGTCGGTGTGCGCGCTGCCGCTGTATCACATCTTCGGCTTCACCTCGAACATGATGCTGTCGATGCGCACCGGCGGCTGCAACCTGCTGATCCCGAACCCGCGCGACATTCCGGGCGTCTTCAAGGAGCTGGCCAAGCAGCCGTTCCACAGCCTGCCGGCGGTCAACACGCTGTTCAACGCGATGGCCAACCATGCGCTGTTCAACACCGTCGACTGGAGCCACCTGAAGATCTCGGTCGGCGGCGGCATGGCGGTGCAGCAGGCCACCGCCAAGCTGTGGCTCGAGAAGACCGGCTGCCCGATCTGCGAAGGCTACGGCCTGTCGGAGACCTCGCCGTCGGCCACCTGCAACCCGACCGACAGCACGGCCTACACCGGCACCATCGGCCTGCCGCTGCCGTCCACCGAGCTGGCGCTGCTCGACGACGACGGCCGCGAGGTGCCACTGGGCACGCCGGGCGAGATCGCGATCCGCGGCCCGCAGGTGATGGCCGGGTACTGGCAGCGCCCCGACGAGACCGCGAAGGTGATGACGGCCGACGGCTTCTTCCGCACCGGCGACATCGGCACCGTCGACGGCAACGGCTACTTCAAGATCGTCGACCGCAAGAAGGACATGATCCTGGTCAGCGGCTTCAACGTCTACCCGAACGAGGTCGAGGACGTCGTCACGCAGATGCCCGGCGTGCTCGAGTGCGCTGCGATCGGCGTGCCCGATGCGAAGGCCGGCGAGGCGGTGAAGCTGGTGATCGTGCGCAAGAACCCCGCGCTGACCGAGGCCGAGGTGCGCGCGTACTGCGAGGCCAACATGACCGGCTACAAGCGGCCGAAGGTGGTCGAGTTCCGCACCGAGCTGCCGAAGAGCCCGGTGGGCAAGATCCTGCGGCGCGAGTTGAGGGACAAGACCTGACGATGCTGTGGATGAGCGCCCCGCAGAGGGCGTCATGCTGATAAATTCGGGCCGCGGCTGACCCGCCGCGCCGCGCCCTGGGAGAGCTCTGGTGATCTGGACCAAAACTGACGCGGGACGAATCGAGATGACGGCGCGCGCGCTCGTCAAGGAGCGTGCGCAGCGCAACCTGCTGCTGCTGATCGACGGTGCGAAGTCCGAGGAGATGCTGCTGGCCAACGTGGTCGGCGTGACGATCGACGACTTCCGGGCCCTCGAGACCCTGGGCCTGATCGCGCAGGTGTCGGGCAGCGGCAGTTCACGCCTGAACACCCCGCCGGCTGCGGCGCCGGCCAGTGCGCCCGCTGCCGCCTCCGGCGGTGTCGGCACGCCGGTCGACCCGGGCGAGCTCGACTACGCGAAGTTCACGTCCACGCTGACGCAGATGATCTCCAGCGAACTCGGCCTGCGCGGCTTCACGCTGACGCTCGCGGTCGAGAAGGCCAGCACCATCGAGGAACTGCGCGACGTGGCCGACCGCACGATCGAGCAGATCCGCTCGCGCAAGGGCGAGCCCGCGGCGCACAAGGCGCGTCGCGCTCTGTACGGCGGCTGAGCTGGCCCCAACCCCCGCGCCCCCGGCGCGCCCGCTGTGGCGCAGGCTGCTGCGGCTGCCCTGGCGGCTGTTGCGCGCGCTGCTGCTGGTGCTGGCGGCGCTCGTGCTGTTCATCGAGGAGTGGGGCTGGCGGCCGCTGACGGCCTTCGTCGCGCGGCTCGCGAAGTGGCCGCCGCTGGCGCGCTTCGAGGCGCTGGTGCGCGCCGCGCCGCCGCGCATTGCGCTGCTGCTGTTCCTGGCGCCGGCGGTCGCGCTGTTCCCGATCAAGCTGCTCGCGTTGTGGATCCTCAGCCGCGGCCATGCGCTGCTCGGCATCACGGTGATCGTCGTCGCCAAGCTGCTCGGCACCGCGATCGTCGGGCGCCTGTTCATCCTGACCGAGTCGCAGCTGATGCATTTCGCGTGGTTCGCGCGGGCGCTGACGTGGTGGCGCGCGACCAAGCTGCGCGTGATGGAGGCGCTGCGCCGCTCGGCCGCGTGGCGCGGCGCGCGGCGGCTGAAGACGCGCTGGCGTGCATGGCGCCGGCGCTGGCGCGGTCTCGACGAGCAGGACGGCTGAGGCGAACGGGCTGACCGGAAGGGCTGGCACACTTCGGTCATGCCTCCCCGTTTCCATGTGGCCGAGCCGATGCTGGCCGGCGTCGAACTGAGCCTTCCTCCCGGTGCCGCGCGCCACGTGCAGGTGCTGCGCCTGCAGCCCGGCGATCCGCTGACGCTGTTCAACGGCGAGGGCGGCGAGTGGCAGGCCGAGGTCGTCCGGATGGGCCGCGGCGACGTGGCCGTGCGCCTGAATGCGCACATCCCGGTCGACCGCGAGCTGCCGATCCATGTGACGCTCGCGCTCGGCATGCCGGCCAACGAGCGCATGGATGCGCTGGTCGAGAAGGCGACCGAGCTCGGCGTCGCAGTGATCCAGCCGCTGATGACCGAGCGCTCGGTGCTGCGCCTGAGCGGCGAGCGCGCCGACAGGAAGCAGGCGCATTGGCAGGGCGTCGCGGCCGCGGCCGCCGAGCAGTGCGGGCGCACCCGCGTACCGCTGATCGCGCCGGTGCGCAGCCTCGCCGACTGGCTGCGCGGCCAGCCGCCGGCCGCCGGCCGCCGCTTCGTGCTGAGCCTGCGCACGCCCGAGCCGCTGCAGGCCGAGGCCGGTGGTGCGCTGACCTTCCTCAGCGGCCCCGAAGGCGGGCTCAGCGAGGCCGAAGAGGCGGCGGCCGCGGCCAGCGGCTTCGCGCCGGCCAGCCTCGGCCCGCGCGTGCTGCGGGCCGACACGGCACCGCTCGCGGTGCTCGCGTACCTCGGGCTGTCGTCGGGCGCCTGAGCCCCGAGCGGTCTTGTGGTCGACACGGGCGGCGCCCACAATCGGTCTCCCCACTCCAAGGAGCACCTCATGGGACTGCTGGATTCCGTGATCGGCATGGTGGCCGGCCAGAACGACCCGACGGGCCAGGGCGGCGGCAACCACGCCGCGCTGATCACCGCCGTGGTGTCGATGTTGAACGCGAACGGCTCGGGTGGCGGTCTCAACGACCTGATCGCCCGCTTCGAGCAGGGCGGGCTCGGCTCGGTGATCGGCTCGTGGGTGTCGACCGGGCAGAACCTGCCGATCTCGGCCGAGCAGCTGCAGAGCGTGCTCGGTTCAGGCCAGCTGGCGCAGATCGCCGAGCAGCTCGGGCTGTCGCACGGCGAGGCGGCCGATCAGTTGTCGCAGGTGCTGCCGCAGGTGGTCGACCACCTGACGCCGAACGGGGAGTTGCCGGCCAGCGGTGCGGCCGGCGGGATGGGCGATATCGGCAGCCTGATCGGGAGCTTGCTGCGACGCTGACGGGGGCGGGCCGAGCGCCGGGCCGCCCCAAGCCGGCCCGCATCCCCTCGGGGGATCGACCGGCGTACCCGCCGGGCGAGGGGTTGTCATGGGTCAGCGCGCCGAACCGGCCACCAGGTCGAAGCGGAACAAGCGGCACTCGATCGGCCCGTTCCACATCGGCACGCGCTTCGACTCCTTCAGCCGCATCGAGCCCGGCAGCTTCATGTCCGGGCTCAGCACCCAGGCGGTCCAGCCGGCGGGGTGCTGGGTGTAGGCGCGCTTCCAGTGCGCCGACAGGCGCGGGAAGAAGTCGGCGACCAGGGCCTTGTTGTCGTCTTCATCGTGCGCCGGCGCGCGCGCCTTGCCCGCGACCTCGATGCGCTCGCCGTATGGCGGGTTGATCATCAGCGTGCCGGGCAGCGTGGCCGGCAACGTGGGCGCCGGGCGCTCCAGCGCATCGCCGCCGTTGAACTGGATCGCCTGCTCGACGCCGGCGCGCTGCGCATTGCGGCGCGCGAAATCGACCATCCGGAACGACACGTCGCTCGCGTGGATCGTCACCGCGCTCGCGTGGATGCGCGACTGCGCATGGCTCTTCAGGCGCTGCCATTGCGCGCGCATCTCGGCATCGGCGAACGGCAACAGCCGCTCGAACGCGAAGCGGCGCTTCAGCCCGGGCGCGATGCCGCAGGCGATCTGCGCGGCCTCGATCGCGATCGTGCCGGAGCCGCAGCACGGGTCGTGCAGCGCGCCGCCGGCCTCGGGCGTGCCGCGCCAGCCGGCGGCGGCCAGCATCGCGGCGGCCAGCGTCTCCTTCAGCGGCGCGTCGCCCTTGTCCTCGCGCCAGCCGCGCTTGAACAGCGGCTCGCCCGAGGTGTCGACATACAGCGAGGCCCGCTCCTCGGCGACGTGCAGCAGCAGCGGCAGGTCGGGGTGGCGGGTGTCGACGCTCGGGCGCGTGCCGGTGGCTTCGCGCAACTGGTCGCACACCGCATCCTTGATGCGCAGCGCGGCGAAGTTCAGGCTGCGCAGCGGGCTGCGGTGCGCGGTGGTGTCGACGCGCAGCGTGTGTTCGGGCGTGATCCACTGCTGCCAGTCGACGCCGCGCGCGAGCTCGTACAGGTCGTGCTCGTCGCGGTACGGCCCCTCGGCCACCTCGGCCAGCACGCGCTGCGCGAGCCGGCATTCGAGGTTCAGCGTCATCACGTCCTGCGGGTCGCCGTCGAGCGCGACGCCGCCGCGGCCGGCGTGCACCTGCGCGGTCGGCAGGATGCGCAGCACCTCTTCTTCGAGGAGCGCTTCAACGCCCGCGGCACAGGGCAGGAACAGGGGGAGGGCGCACATCGGGATTCAGTTCAGAGGGATTTGCGGAGGTTCGCGGGCGCGATCTTCAGCGCTTCGCGGTACTTCGCGACGGTGCGGCGCGCGACCTGGATGCCCTGCTCCTCCAGCATGTGGCTGAGCTGGCTGTCCGACAGCGGCTTGGCCGCGTCCTCGGCGCTGACCAGCTGCTTGATCAGCGCGCGCACCGCGGTGCTCGACGCATTGCCGCCGGCCTCGGTGTTCAGCGACGAGCCGAAGAAGTACTTCAGCTCGAAGGTGCCGAACATCGTGGCCATGTACTTGGCCGTCGTCACGCGCGAGATGGTCGATTCGTGCAGGCCGAGCTCGTCGGCGATCTCGCGCAGCACCAGCGGCTTCATCGCGATCTCGCCGTGCGTGAAGAAGCTCTTCTGCCGCTCGACGATCGCCTGCGAGACGCGCTGGATGGTGTCGAAGCGCTGCTGGATGTTCTTCATGAACCAGCGCGCCTCCTGCAGCCGCGAGCTCAGCGCGCTGCCGCCGGCCCCGCCCGAGCCGCGGCCCTGGCGGATCGCCTGCGCGTAGAGGTCGTTGATGCGCAGCTTGGGCATCACGTCGGGGTTCAGCACGACCTTCCAGTTGCGGCCGGACTTCTGCACGATCACGTCGGGCACGATGATGTTGGCCTCGGCACGCGCGAACGGGCGGCCCGGCTTCGGCTCCAGCGCGACGATCAGCGTCTGCGCTTCCTTGATCAGCTCCTCGTCGGCGCCGGTCGCGGCCATCAGCTTCTTCATGTCGCGCCGGGCCAGCAGGTCCAGGTGCTGCTTGCAGATGATGATCGCGATCATCTGCGCCTCGCAGCGCTCCTGCGCGCGCAGCTGCAGCGTCAGGCATTCGCCGAGGTTGCGGGCGCCGACGCCGAGCGGCTCCATGTTCTGCAGCCACTTCAGCGCGCACTGCAGGCGCTCGAGGATCTCCTCCTGCTGCTCGGGGTCGCCTGCCAGCTCGGCGGCGATCTCCTCGAGCGGGTCGGCCAGGTAGCCGTCGTCGTCGAGCGATTCGATCAGCACGGTGATCGCGATCGCATCTTCGGCACTGACGCGCATGCCGAGCAGCTGCTCGCGCAGGTGATCCTGCAGGCTGGGGGCCTGCGGGTTGCGGTCCTGGCCGTCGAAGTCGTCGTCGGGGTTGCTGCCGCTGCCGGCCGCGCTGGGCGTCTCGCGGATGCCGTCGAAATCGTCGCGCTCGGTGCCGTTCTCCCAGTCCTCGCGCTCGGTCGCGCCGAACTCGGCGCTGTCGACGCCGGCGGACTCATCGGGCGCGGTCTCGGCGGACGACTCGCTCGCGGTGCTGCTGTCGGCCTCGCGCTCGGCATTGCGCTCCGAGGTCGTCAGCCGTTCGGTCAGGGGCTCGGACGGGGCCGCCTCCTCCAGCTCGGCCTCGAGGAAGGGGTTCTGCTCCAGCATCTGCTCGACTTCCTGGTGGAGTTCGAGCGTGGAGAGCTGCAGCAGCCGGATGGACTGCTGCAACTGCGGCGTCAAGGCCAGATGCTGCGACAGGCGGACCTGAAGGGAGGGCTTCATGTGTCAGCCCTCACATGCGGAAGTGTTCGCCGAGGTAGACCTTTCGCACATCGGCGTTGTCGACGATCTCGGCCGGCGTGCCCTCGGTGAGCACACGCCCCTCGCTGATGATGTACGCGCGGTCGCAGATGCCCAGCGTCTCGCGCACGTTGTGGTCGGTGATCAGCACCCCGATGCCACGGCTCTTCAGGAACCCGATGATGCGCTGGATCTCGATCACCGCGATCGGGTCGACGCCGGCGAACGGCTCGTCCAGCAGGATGAAGCGCGGCTGCGTGGCCAGTGCCCGGGCGATCTCGACGCGGCGGCGCTCGCCGCCCGACAGCGCCGGTGCCGGGCTGTCGCGCAGCTTCTCGATGCTCAGGTCGTTCAGCAGGTCGCCGAGCAGCTTGTCGACGGTGGCCTTCGGCAGCTCCTTGCCGTCGGGGCCGCGCTGCAGCTCGAGCACGGCGCGGATGTTCTCCTCGACGGTCAGCTTGCGGAAGATCGAGGCTTCCTGCGGCAGGTAGCTCAGGCCCAGGCGCGAACGCTGGTGGATCGGCAGGCGCTCGACGCGCTGGCCGTCGATCAGGATCTGGCCGTCATCGGCGCGCACCAGGCCGACGATCATGTAGAAGCTGGTGGTCTTGCCGGCGCCGTTCGGGCCGAGCAGCCCGACGACCTCGCCGCTGCGCACCGACAGGCGCACGTCCTTGACCACCTTGCGCGCGCCATAGGTCTTCTGCAGGCCGATGGCCTCCAGCCGGCTGGTGTCGGCCGCGGCGGTGCTGGCGGGGACGGCGCTCAACGGCGTGCTCCCGAGGCTGCCTGCGAGGCCGCTTCAGCGGCGGCCGGCGTGCCTTCCTTCGGCGTGAACACGTAGCGCACGCGGCCGGTCGGGTTGCTCGGGGTCACCGCGGCGCTGCCGCCGGCGACGGTGAAGAGCTCGGCCGTGCCGTCGTAGGTGATCAGCGCGCCGGTCACTTCGTCGGCCACCGCGGTGCCGCGCAGCCGGCGCACCGAGGCCTTGTTGACGAAGCGGATGGTGTCGAGCTTGCTGTCGTACTCGAGGCGCTCGGCCTCGCCTTCGACGAATTCATTCACGCCTTCGCGTTTCTGCCGGAAGCTGGCCGGCTGGGTCGGCGTGCCGACGGCGATGGCGGACTGGTAACCGTCCGGCCCCTCGCGAACCTCGATGCGCCCCGCCTTGATCAGCATCGTCCCCTTGCTGACGACGACGTTGCCGTTGAACACGACCAGCTGGTTGATCAGGTCGACCTTGCCCGGCTGGTCGGATTCGACCTCCATCTTCTTCAGCCGGTCGGCCCGTTCGGCCTGGGCCGGCAACGCCGTGGCAAGCGCACAGGCGGCGGCGACAAGCGCCAGCCGACGCCGGGAGAAAAGGGAGGTGTAGGTAAGTGGGGTCATTGCGGCATGAAACTTGCAGGCCATTCTAGCCACAGTTTCATGCCGTCGGGGTTACCAGATGAAGTCGGCGTTGCACCGACTTGGGGTCATCAAGCGCCGGTGCGGGATTTCTGGATCAGGAAGTCGGTGACCTGCAGCATGCGCTCGTTGGTGCCGGCCAGCGACCCCGAGGTGAAGTAGCGGCCGTTGATGCCCAGCGCCGGCACGCCATCGAGCTTGTAGGCCTCGGCCAGCTTGGCGGCCTGCTTGGTCTTGGTCTGCGTCGAGAACGAGTTGTAGGCCTCCAGGAACTTGGCGCTGTCGACGCCGTTCTTGGCCATGAAGGCGGCGATCTCGTCGGGCTTGTCCAGGCGGGCGTGCTCGCTGTGGATCGCGTAGAAGACCTTGCGGTGCATCGCATCGACCTTGCCCAGCGTCTCGAGCGCATAGAAGATCTTCTGGTGCGCGACGAACGGCTCGTCGCGGAACGCGACCGGCACGCGGCGGAACACCACGTCGGCCGGCAGCTTCTTCTGCCAGGCGTCGAGCGCCGGCTCGAAGGCGTTGCAGTGCGGGCAGCCGTACCAGAAGAACTCCACCACCTCGATCTTGCCCGGCGTGGCAGGCGACACCGGCTGCGCGAACTTGATGTAGTTGGTGCCCTCGACCGGGGCGCCTTGCGCGAGGGCGCCGGTGCTGGCGGTGAGGCCGATGGTGCCCAGGCCGGCACCGCCCAGGCTGGCTCCGACCAGCTGTGCCGAGAAATCGCGACGGTTCATGTTCAGTTCCAAAGTGGTAGGGATCAACGACGAGCGGTGGAGTCGGTGTCGGATGGAAAAGTTCAGGGCTGCTCTTTCGATCCCGGCTTACTTCTGCACGCGGACCAGCGCCGATTCCACCCCCACGCCATCCAGCTTTTCCTTCGCCAGGTCGGCGTCTTCCTTCTTGTCGTACGGGCCGAGGCGCACCCGGAACATCGTGCGCCCGGACTGCTCGCGCTCGGTGATCTTGGCCTGCAGGCCCATCATCGCCAGCTTGGCCCGTTGCTGCTCGGCATCCTCGACGCGCCCGAAAGCGCCTGCCTGGACGAAGTAGCTCAACGCATCGGAGCCGGGTTTGGTGGACGTGATCACCGGTGCGGGCGGGCTGGCCGGCGCGGTGGCCGCCGCCGTCGCCGGGCTGCGGCCCTCGAGGATGGCGGCCGGGTCACGG
>NZ_JBFUFQ010000156.1:0-13557 GCF_056403355.1 Rhizobacter sp. P2_H3
CCGCCGAAGTCGGCGAGCGCGATGCCGAACGACCCGCCACCCCATCCGATGGCCCCCACGTCAGGGCGTGCGCGGTAGACCGCGGCATGGGCGCCCTCTTCCCCTCCTTGCTTGTCTTCTTCATGCAGCGGCAGTCGCTGCGGTGCGGCCTCCAGCGCGCTGCCGAACCACATCGCCGCCGCGCCCGGCACGCGCAGCGACAAGCTTGCGTTGCTTCCGCCCAGCAGGTGCTTGCGCTGCAGCCGTTCGCGCAGCTGCAGCCATTGGGTGCGCAGGATCTCGTCGGTGCTCATACCAGCTTGAACACGTCGTCGAACCGGTTCAAGGCGTCGTCGATCACCTCGTCGGTGTCGGCCAGGCTCGTGTAGAGGCGGCTGCCGGCCAGCGTGATCAGCCCGTGCGCGGTGTAGGCCGCGCCCATCTCTTCCATCATGTGCTTGCGGGCCTTGGCCTCGTCCTTCGCGCGGTACAGCTTGTAGAGGCTGCTGGTGTCCATCAGCAGCACGCCCGAGGTCTGCAGGTGCACGATCGAGCCCAGGTTGTAGACCACGTACGGCAGGCCGCGCGCCGCGATGATCGTCTCCAGCCCGCGCCGCAGCCGGTCGCCGGCGCGGCCCGCGACGCCGGCCGCATCGACCCGCTCAGCCTCCTGCAGCGCATGGAAGCCGGCCACGCACGACAGCGGGTTCGCCGACAGCGTGCCGCCGACGAACGCACGCCGCGCGGTGGTGCCGATGCCGCCGACCAGCAGCATCATCACGTCGCGCCGGCCGCCGATCGCGCCGGCCATCGGGTAGCCGCCGGCCAGGCACTTGCCGAGCACCGTCAGGTCGGGCTTGACGCCGAAATACGCCTGCGCGCCGCCCATGCCGATGCGGAACCCGGTGACCACCTCGTCGAAGATCATCAGCGCGCCGAACTCGTCGCACAGCGCGCGCACCTGGCGGTTGTAGTCGGGGTGCACCGGGCGGGTGCCGCTCTCGGGGCCGAGCGGCTCCAGCAGCACGGCCGCGGTGCCGCCGCGCAGGCGGTTGATCTGCAGCTTGCGGCGCAGCGCATCGAGGTCGTTCGGGTGGCACTCCTGCGTGTGCGCCGTCGCGCCGCGCGGGATGCCGACGGCCTCCATGCGCCCGGTGCCGGGCAGCCGCATGCCGTAGACCAGCTGGTCGCTCCAGCCGTGGTACGCGCCGCCAATCTTGATGACCCACTTGCGGCGCGTGTAGGCGCGAGCGAGGCGCACCGCGCCCATCACCGCCTCGGTGCCGGAGCCGAGCAGCCGCAGCATCTCGACGCCCGGCATCGCCCGGCACACCAGCTCGGCGAGCTTCACCTCGTACTCATGCAGCAGCCCGGTCACCGGCCCGCAGTCGTCGAGCACGCGGTTGACGGCCTCGCGCACCACCGGGTGGTTGGAGCCGAGCAGCGTCGGGCCGCCGGCCTGCAGGAAGTCGATGTAGCGGTTGCCGTCGACATCGGTCAGGTGGGCGCCCTGGGCCTTGGCGGCGGCGATCGGGAACGGGTGGTTGAACGCCAGGTTGTGCTGCACGCCACCGGGGATCACCGCCTGCGCCCGCTCGGCAAGCTGGCGCGAACCGGCGCAGCGCTCGTCGAAATGGCGCATCACGCCGGCCATCGCATCGCGGCGGATCGGGCGCATCGGCTGCTTCACGAGCTCGGCGAAGCGGCGGTACAGCGAATCGACATCGGGCCAGGCCGAGATGGCGCTGGTGGGAGCGGCCGTAGCGGCCGAATGGATGGGGGCGAGGTTGCTCATGGTGCAGGTCGGTGTCGTGTCGCAGTTCGGGTCGCAAGGTGGATGGCATCGGCCAGCTCGGCATCGAGCCGCGCGAAGACCTCGCGCTGCGACGGCTCGGCCTGCGCGCGCGCAGCGATGCGCTGCCGCAGGTGCATGCAGGCCAGCGTCTCCAGGTCTTCGACGGCCTGCACGGCGGCCTCGGTGCTCGGGCCGCAGCACAGCACGCCGTGGTTCAGCATCAGGTAGGCGTGGGTGTCGGCGCGCAGCCTGCGCGCCAGCAGCGCGGCGAGCCACGCGGTGCCCGACGGGGCATAGCCGACGACCGGCACCGAGCGGCCCAGCGATTGCCGCCAGGGCCCGTCCGGTACGTCGAGCGCCTGCCCGAGCAAGGCGCAGGCGCTGGCGATCGGCTGGTGCGTGTGGATGCTGCACTGCACGTCGGGCCGCGCCCGCAGCACGCGCGCATGCAGCCCGGTCTCGACGGAGGGCGGCTTCGTTCCCTCGAGCGGCGCGAGGTCGGCCAGGCGCAGCACGCAGACGTCGGCGGCCGCCATCGTCAGGTAGTCGGTGGCCGAGGGTGTCACCGCGATGCGTTCGGCATCGACACGCAGCGCAATGTTGCCGCCGGTGCCGGCCAGGAAGCCGCGCAGCGACAGCTCGACGCACAGGTCGACGACGGTCTGGCGAGCGGTCGCAGAGTCATTCATGCGGCAGCCTCCTGCGGCGCGTTCAGGCGGTGGTAGAGCGGCGCGAGGCGCTTGTGCACCTCCTTGAAGGCCTCGAACTTGTCGCCGTACAAGCGGCGCAGCGCACTCGCCGGCTCGTAGGTGCGACGCGTGCGGCGCAGCGCGGCCAGGTCGGCGAACTGCAGCGCGCCGATGCCGACCCACGCGATGCTCGCGGCGCCGATCGCGTTCGCCTGGATCGCGTTCTCGAGCTGGCGGATCGGCTGGCCGGTGACGTCGGCCAGGATCTGGCACCACACGTCCGACTGTGCACCGCCGCCGACCGCGGTGACCGTGCCGACGTCACGGCCCAGCAGGCGCGCGAACGGCTCCAGCATCCAGCGCGTGTTCAGCGCCACGCCTTCGAGGAAGGCGCGGAAGATGTCCTCGCGCGAATGCTCCAGCGACAGGTTCAGCAACCCGGCGCGCAGCCGCGGGTCGTCGACCGGCGTGCGCTCGCCGTGCAGCCACGGCGTGTAGATCAGCCCGCGCGCGCCCGGCGGCACGCGCGCGGCGATGCGGTTCAGCAGCTCGTAGGCGGCGGGGTGCTCCTCGTCGCCGGCGAGTTCGTCCGGGTGGTACAGGATGCGGTCGCGCAGGAACGACAGGTTGGCGCCCGCGGTCGACTGCAGCGCCATCGCGAGGTAGCGCCCGTCGACCGCGCAGGGCACCGCGGCGATCTTGTGGCGCACGTCGGTCTTCATCGCCGGCACGTGTGCGCCCAGCCACGACGAGGTGCCGAGGTAGAGGTGGGTCTCGTAGTCGCCGACGGCGGCACCGACCGCGACGGCCGAGGTGTCGATCGCGCCGCCGACGACGACCGTCTTCGGGTCGAGCCCGAGCGTCAGCGCGACGCCCGGCAGCAGCGGGCCCAGCACCTCGGTCGAGCGCACGATCTCGGGCAGCTTGTCGGCATCGACGCCCAGCAGGCGGATCAGGCCGGCGTCGTAGCGCACGTGGCGCGAATCGCGGTTGTCGGTGACCCAGCTTGTCAGCGCCGAATCCTGCGTCGCGCAGAAGCGGCCGGTCAGGCGCAGGTTCAGGTAGTCGGGCACGTTCAGGAACTTGTGCGTGCGGGCGCAGCGCTCGGGCTCGTGGTCGTGCAGCCACGCGATGTGGCCGGCCGAATCGCGGCCCGACAGCGACGGCGCGCCGCCGGTGAGCCGCAGCCAGCGCCACAGCTTCAGCGGGCCGTAGCCTTCGATGTTCAGCGCGCGGCCGCGGGCGCGGCGCGTGATCGCGTCGGCACCGCGTGCATCGAGCCAGGTCATCGCGCGGCCGATCGGCTGGCCGGCGCTGTCGACGCAGACGGTGCCCTCGGTCTGTGCCGAGCAGCACACCGCGACGACGCGGCGGCGCAGGCGTTCATCGGCCAGCAGCTCGCCGGCCGCGCCGATGAAGGCAGCCCACCAGTCGTGTGGATCCTGCTCGGCCRCGGCGCCGTGCACATGCAGCGGCACGGCGCGGAAGGCCCAGGCCTGCACGGTGCCGTCGATCGCCACCAGCGCGCACTTGCAGCCGGAGGTGCCGAGGTCGACCGCGAGCACCAGCCGTTCGTCAATGGACATCTCAGAACTTGCGGGAAACAGTGACGAAGAACTTGTTGTTGTCGGTGGCCTTCAGCTCGTCGCCGTCCTGCGCGAGGTAGAGCTCGCGCACGCGGGTGTGCGTGGTGACCCAGTCGGCGCTCCACTCGAAGCCCCAGCGCTTGTGCGTGATGCCGACGCGGTAGTCGGAGAAGTTCGCTTCCTTGAAGTTCTCGATCTTCTGGTAGCCGGCGTGCAGGTTCAGCGTGGTGGCCGGGTCGAGGTGGTGCTTGTAGTCGAGGTCGTAGAGCCAGCTGCCGCGCGAGTTGTTGTCGCCGCGGGCGTAGCACTCGAGGCCGGCGGTCGGGTCGGGCATCAGCGACAGCATCGTGCCGCACACGCCGCCGGTGTCGGCGCCGCGGTAGGTCTTGGAGATCACGTTCAGCACGCGGCCCTCGATCGCGCCCCAACCGGCCTCGAGCACCGCGAACTGCGAGTTGTAGTTGGTGCTGCGGAAATCCGTCGGCACGAAGTTGACGAAATCGAAACCGTGCGGCGCATCGAATTTGGCGCCCGGGAACAGCTCGGCGGCGAGGCCGATGCCGAAGTGCCAGCCTTCCGGATCGCCGAAGCGATAGCCCGCGCCGAGCGTGATGCCGAACCCGTCGCCGTCGAGGAACTGCTTCTTGCTGACCGACGAGAACTCGACCAGCCCGATCAGCCCGCTCTCGTGCGCGGCCTGCACGCTGAGCTTGATGCCCGGTTTGTTGAGCGAATCCGAGACACCGCGCGTGCGCTGGTCTGAGGTGACGCGCACCTCGGTGTCGACGGCGTAGCGGGCCGTCTCGGGTTCGGCCGAGAAGGCCGGCACGGTGATCGCGAGCAGCATCAGGCCGATGGGCACCGGCGGCCGGCTGAACAAGGTCGGTTGCATGGGCGTCTCCAGGGGTGGGTGAATCAGGGGGAACGGATCAGGGTTTGCAGACCGGCGTGTCGGGCAGTGCCGCCACGCGCTTGAGCTGCTCGGTCTGGCCGAGCACCTCGACGCCGACGAAGGCGCGGATGTGGAGGTCGCCCGACTTGACGCGCAGGGCGCCCTTGTATTTCTTCTTGTCGCGCGGGTCGTAGACCCAGCCGTCGCGCCAGGCGTCGTTGTCGTAGCGCTCGAGCTGGGCGATCAGCACGCCGCAGGTGTCGGCGGGCGTGCCGGCGTCCTTGTCCCAGACGATGCGGCCGCACAGCGCGGACGGGCGATCGGCACAGGGCTTGAACTCGATCACGGCATCTTTTTCAGCGGTCAGCCACAGGCCCTTCGCGTCGTCGGGGCCGGCGGCCATGGCAGACAGCACCAGCGAACTCAACATCACGCCCGAGACCCACTCAACGCAAGACATCCACTTCATGTCGCCGCCCTTAGTCAGTAGTCATCGCTAGTTTATAGTCATGACTATCGTTTTGTCACCACCCTGTTTGACCGCCGATCACCGGACAATCCCTGAGCCACCTGCCCTACCACGATGCCGACACCCCGGAAGAACCAGCCCGCGCTTGCGACCAAGAAGCAGCCGGCGCAGCAGCGCGCGACCGACACCTACGAGCGCATCCTGGAGGTGACGGCGCAGACGCTGGCAGATGTGGGGATCGAGCGGCTGTCGACCAACCTGGTGTGCGAGCGCGCCGGGCTGACGCCGCCGGCGCTGTACCGCTACTTCCCGAACAAGTACGCGCTGCTGAGCGAGCTGGGGCAGCGGCTGATGCAGGCGCAGAACGAGCGCATCGGGGACTGGATTTCGCCGGAGGTGCTGGGTGGGACGGCGGAGGATGTGGAGCGGGCGATCGAGGGGCTGATCCTCGCGACCTACGATGCCACCGCGAAGACGCAGGGCGGCGTGTGGATCATGCGGGCGCTGCGCGCCGTGCCGGCGCTGCAGGAGGTGCGGCTCGCGTCACACGGCGCGGTGACGCGCGAGCAGGCGCAGATGCTGGCGAGTGCGTTGCCGGGGGCGGATGCGGCGCAGCTGCAGCTCGTGAGCCGGATCGTGGTGGAGCTGGTGTATGCGACGGTGGAGATGCTGTTCGATGAGCCGCTCGATGCGACGGCGGTGGCTCGCACGGTGGCGGGGATGATCGCGAGTCATCTGGAACGGGTGAAGCCGCTGGAGTTGCCCAGCGCAACGACCACGCGCCGACGCAGGCGCTGAACCCCCGAGCGCGGCTCTGTGCGCAAGGACACCGACGCGCCCCCACCGATCGGCTACGGTTGACTCGGCTCGCGCGTGACTGCACGCGACAAGGGGGGCCTGATGAACAACGACGACGAACCGCAACGGGCGCGCACTGACGCCGACAGCTCAAGCCACGCCTGGGCGCGCCGCAGCCCGTCCATCGAGGACCAGCAGCTGACCAGCGCCACCGTGCACTGGCTGGATGCGTTGCCCCACGGCGTGCGGCCCGTGCACCTGCCCGACGACTTCCCGCGCATCGCCAACGCCTTGTGCAGGCTCTGGCCGACCACGCCGGCGCTCGACCTCTACTTCGAGGAGAAGGAATTCAGCCTGCGCGAGGACCGCCGCGGGTTCCCGGCGCTCATCAAGGAGGAGTTGCTGGCACTGCACGTCCACTCGCTGCACACCCGACCGCTGCCCTACGAAGTGCGGGCGCCGCAGAGATCCTCGTTGCTCGGCTGACCCGCATGCGCGCCCTGCGGCGCCCTATGAAGCGCGGGCACTCTGCCGCGCGTCGCCGCTCGACCCGGCGCGCTCCGGCAGCAGGCTGGCCAGGCCGGCACGAAACGCGTCCAGCGCCAGTGGCTTGGTCCAGTAGTCGAGCGCGCCCAGCTCCAGTGCCGTGGCCACGTCCGCCGGCGTCGTGTTGGCCGACACCGCCACCACCCGCAATGCCGCCGTGGCCGGATCGTCGCGCAGGGCGGACAGCAACTCCAAGCCGGACAGGTCCGGCAACTGCATGTCCAGCAGGATCAGGTCGGGCTGCCGGCTGCGCGCCAGCGCCAGCCCGTCGCGGCCGTTCACCGCCTGCAGCAGTTGAATGCCCTCGCAGCGCGTCAGCAACTGCGCCACGAGCAGCTGGTTGACCGGTTCGTCCTCGATGTAGAGCACCAGCGCCCCGCCCTTCGTTGACGACACGGGCTCGGGCACCGCCAGCGGCTTCGGCGCCTCGGCAGCGACCTGGCCCGCCGCGAGGACGCAGGACGGCAGGACCACCCGCGCCCGCGTGCCGGATTCGGGGCTGCTCTCCACCTCGAGCCGGCCGTTCATCAGGTGCACCAGCTGGCGCGCGAGCGTCAGCCCGATGCCCGAACCTTCGACTGCCTGCCCTTCGCGGCCCAGCCGGTTGAAGGGCTCGAACAGGTGCGACAGGTGCTCCGGCGTCATGCCGATGCCGTTGTCCACCACGTCGAGGCAGACCTCGCTGCCGGCCTGCGTCACGTCGATCCTCACCTGTCCGCCGGGCCGGTTGTATTTGCAGGCATTGCTCAGCAGGTTCAGCAGCACCTGCAGCAGCCGCCGCGGGTCGGCGACGGCACCGATGCCGACCCGCGACACCGCGCGCTCCGAGAGCTCCAGCCCGCTCGTCCTGGCGAGCGGCTGCGTGAGCGCGACGGCCTCGTCCAGCACTGCCGAGATGTCGCCGCAGACGTTGACGACCTCGATGCGCCCCGCCTCGACGCGCGAGATGTCCATCACGTCGTTGACGAGGCCGAGCAGGTGCCAGCCGGCATGCGTGATCAGCCGCACCCGCTCGGCCTGCGGCGGCGACAACACCTCGGCCGGGTCGGTGGCCAACAGTTGCGCAAAGCCCAGCATCGCGTTCAGCGGCGTGCGCAGTTCATGGCTCATGCGCGCCAGGAATTCGGTCTTGGCCCGGTTGGCGTCCTCGGCCACCTTGCGCGCGTGGTCGGCGAACGACGCTTCGTGCCGCTCGCGCTCGCGGTCGGCGTTGTCGAGCGCGAACGACAGGTCGGCGCCGAGTTCGCCCAGCAGCTCGGTCACCTCGCCGTCGAAGCAGCCCGGGGTCTTCGAGTGCAGCAGCAGCACGCCGATCGGCACCTCGGACCGCTTCAGGAGCACGGCTGCCAACGCGCAGACACCGGTCGCCGCGCACCAGGCGCGGGTGTCGTGCAGCCGCTCGTCGGTCGACGCATCGCCGATCACCACGGTGCTGCCGGCGCGCATCGCCAGCGACATCATCAGCGCCTGCGTGCGGGCGCCGTCCAGCAGGGTCTGGGGTGACTCGACGGCGACACGCCGCATCGCGCCCGCCGTAGCCCGGTGAACCTCGCGACCCTCCGAGAGGTCGATCACCGCAAGGTCCAGGTGCCCGGCCGTCACGCACACCTCGCACACGCCCTTGAACAGCTCGCGGGGTTCGGGTCGCCTCAGGATGAGGCGGTTGACCTGGGACATCACCGCGTGGAACCAGGCCAGGCGCAGCGCCGCGGCCCGGCCGCGCAGCGGCCAGTGGATGCGGGGCGGCTGTTGCAACGGTGGTGAGGACGTCGGCAGGCTGTTCGAACTCATGCCCGAGTGTGGGGGACCGGATCCACGCCCTCCGTTCGCTGGCGTACAGACGGCCGGTACCGCCCGCAACTGCCCTGCACGGCTACTGCCAGCCGAAGTGTCGGATGTAGGTGCGCTTCATCAGCGTCGTGAGCGTGCCGTAGCCCAGCAGGATGGCCAGCAGCCACAGGTAATACGGTGCCGGCAGCGCCACCAGCCCGAAATGGCCGGCCAGCGGAGACAGCGGCAGCCACAGGCCGAGCGCCATGATGGCCAGCGTCATCGCGATCAGCGGGGCGGCCGCGCGGCTCTGCACGAACGGCAGCTTCGGCGTGCGCACCATGTGCACCACCAGCGTCTGCGTCAGCAGCCCCACGACGAACCAGCCAGTCTGGAACAGCGCCTGCCGGTCCGGCGTGTTCGCCTTCAGCACCCACCACATCACCGCGAACGTCACCAGGTCGAACAGCGAGCTGATCGGACCGAAGAACAGCATGAAGCGCCCGATGTCGGCCGGGTTCCACTTCAGGGGCCGGGTCACCAGCTCGGCATCGACGTGGTCGAACGGGATGCCCGTCTGGCCGATGTCGTACAGCAGGTTCTGCACCAGCAGCTGCAGCGGCAGCATCGGCAGGAACGGCAGGAAGGCGCTGGCCACCAGCACGGAGAGGACATTGCCGAAGTTGGAGCTGGCCGTCATGCGGATGTACTTCAGCATGTTGCAGAAGGTGGTGCGGCCCTCGACCACGCCGTCGTCCAGCACCAGCAGGCTCTTCTCCAGCAGGATGATGTCGGCCGCCTCCTTGGCGATGTCGACCGCGCTGTCGACCGAAATGCCGATGTCGGCCGCGCGCAGCGCAGGCGCATCGTTGATGCCATCGCCCATGAAGCCGACGACGTGGCCGTTGGCACGCAGCGCCCGCACGATGCGCTCCTTGTGCAGCGGCGTCAGCCGCGCGAACACGCCGTGGGCCTCGGCGGCGGCCTTCAGCGCCGTGTCGTCCAGTGCCTCGACCTGCGGGCCGAGCAGCATCGTGTCCGCCGACAGGCCGACCTGGCTGCAGACCTTGCGCGTGACCTGCTCGTTGTCACCGGTCAGCACCTTCACGGTGATGCCGTGCGCCGCCAGCTTGCGCAGCGCCGGTGCCGCCGACTCCTTCGGCGGATCGAGGAAGGCGATGTAGCCGATCAGCGTCAGCCCGGACTCGTCGGCAACCGAGTAGGTTGACTGCCCCGGCGGCATCGTCTTCACCGCGACGGCGACCACGCGCAGGCCTTCGGCGCCGAGCGCCTCGGTGACGGCCTGCGTGCGTGCGCGCAGCGCGGCGTCGAGCGGCTGCGTGGGCATCGCGCGCTCGCCGTCGAGGCAGGCGTCGGTCGGGTCCGGCACGCGCACCGCGGTGCAGGCGGCCAGCACCTCGGCCACCGCGCCCTTGCAGATCAGCTCATGGTGCCGGTCCTGCCCCGCTTCGAGGGCCGCGACCACCACCGACATGCGCCGCCGCTCGAAATCGAACGGGATCTCGTCGACCTTGCGGTAGGCATCCTGCAGCTTCAGCACCGCGGGCAGCTCGACGTGGTCGAGCACCGCATGGTCCAGCAGGTTCTTCAGGCCGGTCTGGTAGTGGCTGTTGAGGAAGGCGAAGTTCAGCACCTCGGCGCAGTCCTGCCCGTAGGCGTCGACGTGGCGGGCGAGCGCGATGCGGTCCTGCGTCAGCGTGCCGGTCTTGTCGGTGCACAGGATGTCCATCGCGCCGAAGTTCTGGATCGCGTCGAGCCGCTTGACCACCACCTTCTTGCGCGACAGCCGCACGGCGCCCTTGGCCAGCGTGCTGGTGACGATCATCGGCAGCATCTCGGGCGTGAGCCCCACCGCGACCGACAGCGCGAACAGGAAGGCCTGCAGCCAGTCGCCCTTGGTGAAGCCGTTGACCAGGAACACGACCGGCACCATCACGCCGGCAAAGCGGATCAGCAGCCAGCTGACGCTGTTGACGCCGGCCTGGAAGGCGTTCGGGGTGGTCGACGTAGCGCCCGCATGGGCCGCCAGCGTGCCGAAGCAGCTGCGCGCGCCCGTGGCCACGACGAGCGCGGTGGCGGTGCCCGAGACCACGTTGGTGCCCATGAACACCAGGTTGTGCTGCGCGAGCGCGCCCTCGGCGGCCTGCGCATGCGGCTGCGCGAACTTCTCGACGGGCAGCGATTCGCCGGTCATCGCGGCCTGTGCGACGAACAGGTCGCGCGCAGCGAGCACGCGGCAGTCGGCGGGGATCATGTCGCCGGCCGACAGCGCGACGATGTCGCCGGCGACGAGGTCGCGCTGCGCGATCTCGGCGGGCGCCCCCGCGCCACCGCCCACCGGTCGGCGGATCACGCTCGCGGTGTTGCCGACCAGATCGCGCAAGCCCTCGGCTGCGCGGTGCGAGCGGCCCTCCTGCACGAAGCGGATCAGCGTGCTCAGCGCGACCATGGCCGCAATGACCACGGTGGCGCTCGCATCGGCGCTGACGAAGGACAGCGCGGCCAGCGCCGTCAACAGCAGGTTGAAGGGATTCAGGTAGCAGCGCCACAGGTGCAGCCAGCCCGGCAGCGGCTTCTCGTGGGCGATGTCGTTCGGGCCGTCGCGGGCCAGGCGCCGCGCCGCTTCGTCGGCGTCCAGTCCGTCTGCGCGGGATTGCAGGCGATGCAGCACCGCATCGGTCGGGTCGCGCGCGGCGGCCAGCAGGTCGGGCGCGAGCATGGCGCCCCCGGATGCCGGCGGCAGCGCGCGGGTCAGCGACTCCAGCAGCGGGCGACGCTCGAAATGCCGCTGCGCGCGCCGGCGGCGCAGAAAGGTGCTGAAACCCTGGGTCAGGCGCCGGTGGCGGGCCGCTTTGCTCATGAGGGTCGAGCCTGCCGGCTGGAGCCGGCGGGCACTTGATCTGGATCAAGCGGCGCGCCGCCGCCGCGCAACCAGACACGGCGCAGGCCGAGCTCAGAAGCTGATCTTGCGGATCAAGTTGTTGGCGGAGTCGGCCACATAGACGTTGCCGGATGCATCCACCGTCAAGCCCCTGGGCATCCTGAATGTGGCCGACGCCGCAGCGCCGTTGGCGTTGCCACTCTTGCCAGCCATGCCGGCCAGTGTGGTCACCACAGCCGCAGGGGTGATCTTGCGGATCAGGTTGTCTGCAATGGAGGCCACATACACGTTGCCCGAGGCGTCCACGGCCACCCCCATCGGATCGCTGAAGCTGGCCGCCGTGCCCGTGCCATTGGTGCTGCCCACGGCCCCGGTGCCCGCCAGGGTGGTGACCACGCCTGCTGGCGTGATCTTCCGGACCAGGTTGGTGGGAGGCTCGGTCACATACACATTGCCCGACGTGTCCACCGCCACGTGATAGGGATGGCTGAAGGTGGCCGAAGCCCCCGTGCCATCGGCACTGCCCAGGGCTCCGCTGCCCGCCAGCGTCGTGACCACGCCGGTCGCGCTGATCTTGCGGACCAGGTTGTTGAGGCCGTCCGCCACATACACGTTGCCTGAAGAATCCACCGCGACACCCGACGGACCGTTGAAACTCGCAGCGGTCCCCGTGGCATTGACATTGCCGTAGCTGCCCGCCGTGCCTGCCAGCGTGGTGACGACGCCCGTCGGGGTGATCTTGCGGATCAGATGGTTGAAGGTGTCCGCCACATAGAGGTTGCCAGCGGAGTCCACCGCCACCCCCTCGGGCGAGTTGAAGCGGGCGGCGGTTCCGCTGCCGTTGGCGCTGCCGGAGTTGCCGGCGCTGCCCGCCAGCGTGCTGACCGTCCCTGAGGATGTCACCTTGCGGATCACGTGGCTGTTGAACTCGGCCACGTAGACAGTTCCCGCGGTGTCCACGGCGGCTGCGAAGGGGCCGTTGAAACTCGCAGCCGTTGCCGATGCATCGGCGCTACCCGCGGTGCCGCTACCCGCCAGCGTGGTGACGGTCCCCGAGCCGCCGGTACCGGGACCAGGACCGGAGCCGGCATCGGGGCCTGCGCCGCCACCACCGCCACATCCGGCGACAAGTGCCAGGCCGACAAGTGGAACAAGCAGCACGACCTTCGCTGAGCACACAAGCGCCGACAGCGCTGTAAAGGAGATTCGACGCACAGGAGACCTTGGATGATTTTGGGTCCGCCAGCGTAGTGCGAGAGGGCGGCAGCTCACACCCCCTCATCGGGGGAACGAGCCCGGAATCAAACTTTGGTCATCTCGGCATCACACCGTCACAAAATGATGCGTCCCGTCGCGCTTCAGCTGTGCGACCAGGCCGAACTCCCAATCGAGATACGCCTGCATCGCGGCCCGCGCGTTGTCGGTGCCTTCGTAGGGGCGGCGGTAGCGATCGGTGCGCGGTGATGCGAGCCGCTGTTCGCCAGTCTCCACCGGCAAGCCTGCGTCGGCCCAGGCCGCGGTGCCGCCTTGCAGCACATGCACCTCGGCCTGTGAACCCACCAGCTCTTGGAGCTCGTGTGCTGCAAACGGAGCCAGCAGGCTCGTACCGCAAGTCACCACGATGCGCCGCGCCGGCGGCAGCAGCTTCAGCGCCTCGCGCAGCTGCGAGCGCAGCACGAACCACGCGCCGGGGATGTGCCGCTTCACGTGGCTCGCGCTGGTCGTCACGTCGATCACCTGCACATCGGCACCGGGGCTCGCGAGCCAATCAGCCAGCGTCGATGGTGTGATGCCGTGCACCTGCGGCGGCGCAGGCCGCGGCGGCGCATCGGCACCCGTCTCCACGCCATCCGATGCCGCATCGGCGTCGAGCAGCGCCACCTCCCAGCCCATCTGCGCCAGCCACGACGCGCTCATCTCGGCACGCACACCCGCATCGCGTGACCCGGCCGGCGTGCCGTCGTGGTCCGCCAGCACGATGCGCGCACCGCGCACCGGCGCGTGCACGTCGGTCTCCTGCACCAGTTGCCCGCCCGGCGCGCTGCGGAACCCGGGCCGGTGCCCGGCCGCGTATTCCTCCGGCGTGCGCACGTCGAAGCGATACGTCGTGCGGCCCGGCTCTTCCACCCAG
>NZ_JBFUFQ010000157.1:0-13340 GCF_056403355.1 Rhizobacter sp. P2_H3
GTGTCCGAGCCGATGATCGCCGCGCCGCAGGCCATCGCCTCGAGCAGCGACCAGCTCAGCACGAACGGGTAGGTGAGGTACACGTGCGCCGCCGACACCTGCAGCACCTTCAGGTACTGGGCGCGCGGCAGCTTGCCGGTGAAGTGCGTGCGGGCAGGATCGAGCTTCACTTCCTGCAGCATCTTCTCGCGCCAGTTCGTCGCATCGCGCACGCGCTTGCCGTAGCTCACGCCGTCGGCGCCGACGATGATCGCGTGGCACTGCCTGTTCTGCTTCTGCAGCCGCTCCAATGCGCGCATGAAGACATGGAAGCCACGGTAGGGCTCGAGGTTGCGCGCCACGTAGGTGATGACCGGGTCGCCGGCCTTCAGCACGGCGCCGCTGCGCGTGCGAACCGTGGCCTGCGCATCGGGCGCCAGGCTGTCGGTGTCGATGCCTTCGTGCTGCACGCCGATCTTCGGCAGGAAGATCTCCGGGTGGCGGCTGCGCTGCCAGTGCGTCGGGCTGACCGCGGCATCGCAGTTGGTCAGGTTCAGCGTGTGCAGCGCGTTCCAGGTGCGGATGCGTGCGCGGTCGTCGAAGCTGATCGGAAACTCCGGGTCGAAGCCCAGGTCCTGGCCGTCGGCGTTGTAGTACCACTCGCACAGGTGGATCAGGCGCGCGTCGGGGAACACGTCCTTCGCATACAGCGTCTCGCCCCAGCCCGGGTGCGCGAGGATCACGTCGGGCCGGAAGCCCTGATCGCGCAGCTTCAGCATCGCACGCGCCGCCGCCTGGCCGTGCAGCGTGGCCGATTCCATCTGCCGCAGGTAGCCGTGCTGCTGCGCATGCGGTGCGCGCGCCAGCTTGTAGTGCAGCAGGCCGTCGAAGCCGGGCAGCCCCGGCGCCGTCTCGCGGCCGAGCGCACGCACCTCCCAACCCGGGCGACAGGCCCACGCCGTGACGAGCTGGCCGAACTGGCCAGGGAAGTTCTGATGGATCACCAGCAGGCGCATCTCAACCTGCGCCGCCTCTGAATGAGCCACCCACCGTGGCCGTGGCCTGGCCTCGGGGCCGACGACTTCCGTCACGCACTTTTCCTGCTCCCTGTGAACCGGTTCAGTCTAGCCACGGCACGCGCAGTCGCAATGCCCCTCCGAAGGGGGAAGCCACATCACGGCCCAGGTCCACCCTGCTCCTCCGCCTTCGATGGCCGAAGCCGCTTCGAGGCGAAATCCCACATGCGCTCCTCCACCTTCGGGCATCGCGGCCCAAACATCCTTGCCCATGCCCAAGGATCCAGGAACTCCCGGGTGCGCCCTTCCCTGGTGTCCACGAGATACCCTCTTCGTTCCGCGACGACCTCCTGGGTTCGCAGATCGATGGCCTTCAGCGCACCTCCGGCAATCCAGTGCTCGCGATCGTCGGGTGTGGAGATGTCCTCCCACGTCAAGCCATAGCGGGCCGTGAACGCAGCGATGGCTGTGCGCTCCACCTTGAACTCGTAGATCGCCGGGCCGGGATCCCTGCCACCGCTGCTCGTCCTGTACCACTCTCTTTCAGCCGGGGTTCGCTTTCTCACCAGCGCGAGGGTCGCCGTGTATCGATACCGCTTTCCGTCGCGCGGATCCACGGTCTCGACGAAGCGGTAGCCGCTCGCGTATTGCCTTGCCTCCGGCCGATCGAGCCCGGCGCCGCTCGTCGCACGCAGAAGAATCCTGATGCAGTCGTCCCCGCTGCAATCCCTGCCATAGGGATCGTCCAACGCGAACTGATCGGCACCCACGTTGACCGGACGCCACGTCATCCAGACGATTCCGTCGACATCCTCGACGACGCGGTAAACCTGGTCTCCAGCGGTCCTGCAGCGCCTCTGGAAATGCGCCATGGCGGCTGCGCGTCTCGCGCTCTGCTGGTCGAGCCAATGATTGCGCTCGACGACATGCGTCGCCACGGGATACGCGAATGCGGCCATGACCCCGGCGGCGCAGCCCCACTTCATCCAGCGGCGCTTCGGCAACCAGTACACGACGGTCGCGACGGCCAGTGCCAGGATCCAGTACAGCGGCCCGAGGACTTTGAGGGTGACGCCGAACGATGTCGCGTCGAATGGCGTTTCGGGATTCATCTTCGAACCCTCGCGTCGTCATCTGCCGCGAGACTCGCCCGGCTCGACGGGTGTGGGCTCGACCAGCTCATCGTCAGCCTGCCGGCACAGGCCCAGGCGACAGGCACACAGCCCGCAATCGCAGTTCACGTCGACCACCTGCATCGCCGGCCTGCAGTCGTGCGCGGCAGCCGCCACGCTCACACGGCTTCGGCACGAAGGGCAGCACTTCCGGTTCAAGCCCAGGTAGGCGCCCTGCAGGTGCGAGCGGGCCAGGCTGAAGGCCAGGCCCTTGGCCTGCAGGTAGACGCGCTCGGCGCGTCGTTCGGCACACCACGCAACAGCGTCCATCACGAACGTCATCGCACACACCACGACCAGGGCAACCAACAACGACAGCGCCGCGGCGACCTGTGTCCAGTTCTCCATACCGTCTCCTTTTCGACACCGGGTTGCACTGCTCGATGGCGTCAATCGGACCAGTCTAGAAATCAACTGTGCAGAATGTTTGCACGCGGTATGCATGGCCTCTTCACAGCCACATCCCTGTTGTCGTCGGGTCTACCCGCGGCAAGGCAAACTGCACGCCCCCGTTGATGGAGATTCGAATGGAACATCGCAGACTCGGCTCGAGCGGCTTCAAGGTCCCCGTCCTCAGCCTCGGCACCGGCACCTTCGGCGGCGGCGGCGAGTTCTTCGGCGCCTGGGGCAAGACCGATGCCGACGGCGCACGCCGCCTGCTCGACATCTGCCTCGAGGCCGGCCTGAACATGTTCGACAGCGCCGACGTGTACTCCGCCGGCGCGGCCGAACAGGTGCTCGGCCAGGCGATCGCCGGCCGACGCGACAAGGTGATCGTCTCGACGAAGGCAACCTTCCGCCTCGGCAGCGGGCCGAACGATGTCGGCTCGTCGCGCCACCACCTGCTCGATGCGGTGCACGCATCGCTGAAGCGGCTCGGCACTGACTACATCGACCTGTTCCAGCTGCACGGCTTCGATGCGCAGACGCCGGTCGAAGAGACGCTGCGCACGCTCGATGACCTGGTGCGCGCCGGCAAGATCCGCTACCTCGGCGTGTCGAACTTCTCCGGCTGGCACCTGATGAAGTCTCTCGCCGCATCGGAGCGCCTGGGCATCTCGCGCTACGTCGCGCACCAGGCCTACTACTCGCTGATCGGCCGCGACTACGAATGGGAGCTGATGCCGCTGGCGCTCGACCAGGGTGTCGGCGCGGTCGTGTGGAGCCCGCTCGGCTGGGGCCGCCTCACCGGCAAGATCCGCCGCGGCACCGGGCTGCCGGCACAGAGCCGCCTGCACAAGACCGCAGAGTTCGGCCCGCCGGTGCCCGACGAGCAGCTGTTCCGCGTGATGGATGCGATCGACGCCGTCGCGAAGGAAACCGGCAAGAGCGTGCCGCAGATCGCACTGAATTGGCTGCTGCAGCGGCCCACGGTCGCGAACGTGATCATCGGCGCGCGCGACGAGGCCCAGCTGCGCGACAACCTCGGCGCGATCGGCTGGTCGCTGAGCGCGTCGCAGATGAAGCAGCTCGACGAGGCCAGCGCGGTGACCCGGCCGTACCCGTACTGGCACCAGGCGCCGTTCGAACGCAACCCGCTGCCGGTGTGAGGAGACGAACATGGCTGCGCGATACCAGGGCGTGTTCCCGGTGGTGCCCACCACCTTCACCGACAGCGGCGAGCTCGACCTGCCGAGCCAGAAACGCTGCGTCGATTTCATGATCGATGCCGGCTCGACCGGGCTGTGCATCCTCGCGAACTTCTCCGAGCAGTTCGTCATCGCCGATGCCGAGCGCGAGTTGCTGACGACCACCATCCTCGAGCACGTGGCCGGCCGCGTGCCGGTGATCGTGACGACCACGCACTTCAGCACGCGGCTGTGCATCGAGCGCAGCGTGCGTGCGCAGCAGCAGGGCGCGGCGATGGTGATGGCGATGCCGCCCTACCACGGCGCGACGCTGCGCGTGCCCGAGGGCCAGAGCATCGAGTTCTTCTCGCGGCTGTCCGAGGCGCTGGCGATTCCGATCATGGTGCAGGACGCTCCCGTCAGCGGCACCACGCTGAGCGCGGCCACGCTGGCGCGCATCGCACGCGAGACGGCGAACGTGCGCTACTTCAAGATCGAAGTGCCGCAGGCGGCAGCCAAACTGCGTGACCTGATCGCGCTGGGCGGCGATGCGATCGAGGGCCCGTGGGACGGCGAGGAAGCGATCACGCTGCTGGCCGACCTGGATGCCGGCGCGACCGGCGCGATGACCGGCGGCGGCTTCCCCGACGGCATCCGGCAGATCGTCGATGCGTACGCGGCAGGGAATCGCGAGGCAGCCGTCGCGGCCTATGCGCGCTGGTTGCCGCTGATCAACTTCGAGAACCGCCAGGGCGGCTTCCTGAGCGCGAAGGCGCTGATGAAGGAGGGCGGCGTCATCGCGTGCGATGCGCCGCGCCACCCCTGGCCGCCGATGCACCCGGCCACGCGCGCCGGGCTGCTCGATGCGGCGCGGCGGCTGGATCCGCTGGTGCTGCGCTGGGGCAGATGATCCGTTCGGCCACCCGGGCGAACAGCTTTTTCCCGTTCGGGCTGAGCCTGTCGAAGCCCTGGTGGCAAGCGCCTCAGCGCTTCAACGGCCGCGTCGATTCCCGCGTCACGAGCAGCGGCGGCGGCAGCGCGCCGTCCGGCACCTCGCCGCGCAGCATCGCCAGCACGGCCTGCGCGCCAAGCTCGCCGAGCTGGTACACCGGCTGGCGGATCGTGGTCAGCGGCGGGATCGAATACTGCGAGCCCGGCAGGTCGTCGAAGCCGACCACCGACACGTCGTCGGGCACGCGCAGGTTGCGCCGGTACAGGCCGAGCGCCGCGCCATACGCCGTCTGGTCGTTGGCCGCGAAGATCGCGCTGAAGTCGGTGCGCGACTCCATCAGGTGGCTGATCGCCTTCAGCCCGCCCGCCTCGCTGAAATCGCCCTGCACCACCAGGGCAGGGTCGTACGCGATGCCGGCCTCCTTCAGCGCACGGCGGTAGCCTTCCTTGCGCTCGCGCGCATCGGCATGGTCGCGCGGGCCGAGGATGTGCACGATGCGCCGGTGGCCCAGCTCGATCAGGTGCCGCGTCGCCATGCGCGCGCCTTCGACGTTCGCGAAGTTCAGGCTGAACAGGCCGGGGCCCGAGAGCTTGCGCCCGGTCACCACCGTCGGCACGCGCCGCGCCACCTCCATCAGCGTCTCGTCCGGCAGCCGGCCGGTGAAGACGATCATGCCGTCGACGCGCCGCGACAGCAGCAGGTCGATGCACTTCTTCTCGTCGACCACCGTCCAGTGGCCGCTCGCGAACAGCGGCATGTAGCCGGCCGCGCCCAGCACCGCCTCGATGCCGCGCAGGCCTTCGCCGTAGAACGGGCTGTCGATCGACTGCGTGACCACGCCGATGCTCAGCGTGCGCCCGCCGGCCAGGCCGCGCGCCACCGGGTTCGGCATGAAGCCCAGTTGCGCGATCGCGGCATCGACCGCCTGCTGCTTGGCCGGGCTCACCTTCGCGCTGCCGTTCAGGATGCGCGAGACCGTGCTCGACGACACGCCCGCCAGCTCGGCCACCATCTGCAGCGTCACCGCCGTGTCGGTGACGGGGGCCACCGCGGGCGCCGCCGACGCAGCGGCACGCTTGCGCACCGGCTTGGGGGGTGGGGTCTTGCTGACCTTCTTGGAGACCGCCTTCATGCGTGGCCGTACTGCTGTGAGTGAGTCGAAAAGTGTACGTTCATGCATCCATCCCTGGCGGCGTTGAAACACCCCCGAAGGAGCGTATCGGCACCCACGCAACATGAGGGAAAACCATGGCTCGCAACTTGCATACAAGATCGCATTCACTGATTTGTGGAGCCCGATCCCATGTCCCTCGAGCCCCGGACCTTGCGTGAACTGCAGCAGGCGCTGCGCGAAGGCACCCTGACGGTGCGCCGCCTGATGGAGCGCGTGCTGCACGAGCGTGCACGGCATGCGGCCTCGGCCTGGATCGCGCTGCGGCCCGAGGAGGAACTGCTGGCCGAGGCCGAGGCCTGCGATGCCCGCGCGCGCGGCGAAGGCGCGGCGCTGTGGGAGCGGCGGCCTCTCTTCGGCCTGCCGTTCGCGGTGAAGGACAACATCGACGTGGCCGGGCTGCCGACCACCGCCGCCTGCCCGGGCTTCGCAAGCGGCCCGGCCGCGCAGCATGCGACCGCGGTGCAACGCCTCGTGGATGCCGGCGCGATTCCCGTCGGCAAGACCAACCTCGACCAGTTCGCGACCGGCCTGGTCGGCACACGATCGCCGTACGGCGCGGTGCCGAACCCGTTCGATGCAGCCCATGTGAGCGGCGGTTCCAGTTCCGGCTCGGCCTACGTGGTCGCGACCGGCCAGGTGCCGTTCGCGCTCGGCACCGACACGGCGGGCTCGGGCCGGGTGCCGGCCGGCTTCTGCCACATCAGCGGGTTGAAACCGACCAAGGGCTGGGTGCCGTCGACCGGCGTGGTGCCGGCCTGCCGCAGCCTCGACTGCATCTCGGTGTTCGCGCTGACGCCGGAAGACGCGTGGGCGGTTGCGAGCCAGGCCGCCGGGCCGGACCCGCAGGATCCGTTCAGCCGCACGGCGTTGCCACCGCGGCTGCGGCTGGACGCGTTGCCGGACCTCGCGGTCGGCGTGCCCGACACGCTGGAGTTCTTCGGCGATGCGCAGGCGCGCGACGCCTTCGAGGCCGCGCTGGCGCATCTGCGCGAACGCGGCTGCAAGCTGGTGCCGGTGCCGTTCGAGCCGCTCGCGCGCGTCGCGGCGCTGCTGTACCAGGGGCCGTGGGTGGCCGAACGCTATGCAGCGGTCGGCGCCTTCCTCGACGGCCACCCGCCCGGTGCCGACCCCATCGTCGCGGCGATCGTGCGCAGCGGCCGCGCGCCGGCCGCGCACGAGCTGTTCGAAGCGCAGTACGCGCTGGCCGCGGCGCAGCGGCAGGCGGCGGCGATGTGGGCGCAGGTGGCCGTGCTGGTGGTGCCGAGCGCGCCGACGCACCCGACGCTGGCCGCGCTGCAGGCCGATCCGTTCGAGCCGAACCGCCGCCTCGGCCACTACACGAACTTCGTCAACCTGCTCGACATGGCGGCCCATGCGCTGCCCGGCCCGATGCGCGGCGACGGCCTGCCGGCCGGCGTGACGCTGATCGGCCCGGCGTTCAGCGATTTCGCGCTGGCCGGCCTCGCGGCCACGCTCGCCCGCGTGTTCGAGCCGACCGCCGGCGTGATGCGCCAGCCGATCGGCGCCGCGCCGGTGCTGGCCGCCCCCGCGCCGGCGCAGCCGCTGCGGCTGGTCGTCGTCGGCGCGCACATGAGCGGGCTCGCGCTGAACTGGCAGCTGACCGAACGCGCCGGCCGGCTGCTGCGGCGCACCCGCACCGCGCCGGCGTACCGGCTGCATTCGCTGACCGGCCACGCGCCGACGCGACCCGCACTGGTGCATGTCGGCCCCGAGGCGGGTCGCGCGATCGACGTGGAGGTGTGGGAGATCGACGCGGCGCACGGCGGCAGCTTCCTGCAGATGGTCGGCCCGCCGCTCGCGCTCGGCACGGTGGAACTGGGCGACGGCACGCAGGAGCGCGGCTTCGTCTGCGAGCCGCGCGGCGTGGCAGCAGGCGGCAGCGCGCTGGACATCACCGCATACGGCGGCTGGCGCGGCTTCCTGGCTTCACTCGGCTGAGCACGGTCCTTGCAGCACTCCCGCGCAAGGAGGTCTCCCGCCATGACCGACACCGCCCCATCCGACATCGTCGATTTCGTGCGCGCCAGCGCACAGCTGCTCGAGCTGCCGCTGGACGACGCGCAGGTCGCGCGCGTCGCGATGCACCTGGCCCGCACGCGCACTATGGTGGCGCCGCTGCGGCTGCTGCCGCTCGGCGCCGAGCTGGAGCCGGCCGAGGTCTACTGCCCGGCGCCGTTTCCCGCCGAGGATCCTGCATGACCGCGCGGCAGGTCACGCATGCGGGTGGCATGACGACCGGCATGTCGATCGTGCGCGCGGTGCGCAGCGGCGAGATGCTGGCCGAGGAGGCGCTCGAGCACAGCATCGCGCGCATCGAGGTCTGCGATGCACGCGTCAACGCGTTCACCGACGGCACCTTCGAGCGCGCGGTGCGCGAGGCCCGTGCGGTCGATGCGATGCGCGCGCGCGGCGAGGTGCTGCCGGCGCTGGCCGGGCTGCCGTATGCGGTGAAGAACCTGTTCGACATCGAGGGCCTGACCACGCGCGCCGGCAGCAAGGTGCGCCAGGGCGAGCCGCCGGCCGCGGCCGACGCGGTGCTGGTCGAGCGCATGCGCGCAGCCGGCGCGGTGCTGGTCGGCGCGCTGAACATGGACGAGTTCGCCTACGGCTTCACCACCGAGAACAGCCACTACGGCCCGAGCCGCAACCCGCGCGACCTGACGCGCACGGCCGGCGGATCATCCGGCGGCTGCGGTGCCGCGGTCGCGGCCGGCCAGGTGCCGGTGACGCTCGGCTCCGACACCAACGGCTCGATCCGCGTTCCGGCGTCGCTGTGCGGCGTGTGGGGGCTGAAGCCGACCTTCGGGCGGCTGTCGCGGCGCGGCAGCTTCCCGTTCGTCGCGAGCCTCGACCACCTGGGGCCGTTCGCGCGCAGCGTCGAAGACCTGGCCGCCACCTACGACGCGATGCAGGGCCCGGACCCGCTGGACCCCGGCTGCCGTGCCGAGCGCGTGCAACCGGCGCTGGAGCACATCGGCCACCCGATCGCCGGCCTGCGCATCGGCGTGCTGGACGGCTACTTCGAGGAACACGCCGGGCCGGCGGCGCAGCGGGCCGTCGCGATCGCGGCCGAGGTGCTGCACGCGACCCACCGCGTGCAGTGGCCCGATGCCGCGCTCGCGCGCGCCGCCGCCTTCGTCACCAGCGCGGCCGAGGGCGGCGCGCTGCACCTGCCGACGCTGCGCGAACGCGCCGCCGACTACGAGCCGCTGTCGGTCGACCGCTTCATCGCCGGCGCGTTGCAGCCAGCCGAGTGGTACGTGCGGGCGCAGCGCTTTCGCCGGCTGTACCGCGACCGCGTCAACGCGCTGTTCGCCGACTGGGACGTGCTGCTCGCGCCCGCGACCCCGGTGCAGGCCACGTCGCTCGGCGCCGAGAGCTTCGAGCTGAACGGCAGCGCGCTGCCGACCCGCCCGTCGATGGGCCTGCTGACGCAGCCGGTGTCGTTCGCCGGCTGCCCGGTGGTGGCCGCGCCGCTGTGGCCGCACGGGATGCAGAAGCTGCCGATCGGCGTGCAGGTGATCGCGGCCCCCTGGCGCGAGGACCTGGCGCTGCGCGTGGCGCGCGTGCTGGAAGCCAGTGGCGCGGCCGCGTCGCCGGTGGCGGGGATCTGAGGCCCGGGCCGATGGAGATCAACCGCCCCGACGTGCTGGCCGCACTCACCGCGGCGTTCGAGCGCTATGAGCGTGCGCTGGTCGGCAACGACGTGGCGGTGCTCGACGAGCTGTTCTGGGACAGCCCGCATACGCTGCGCTACGGCGTCGGCGAGAACCTGTACGGCATCGAGGCGATCCGCGCCTTCCGCTCGGCCCGGCCCGCCACGGGCCTCGCGCGCAGCGTGCTGCGCACGCAGCTCACGACCTACGGCGAGGATTTCGCGACCACGCACATCGAGTTCCAGCGCGAGGGCGGCACGCGGCCCGGCCGGCAGACGCAGACCTGGATGCGCACCCCCGCCGGCTGGCGGGTGGTGTCGGCCCATGTAAGCTTGCTCGGATGAAACCGCTGGCCACGAAGAACAACCCGCGCGCCAACCCCCGCGACCTGACCCGCGCCGAGGCGGCCTACCGCCGGATCAAGGCGGCCATCTTCGATTTCGTGCTGCTGCCCGGCGACGGCTTCACCGAGAGCGACATGGCCGAGCGGCTGGAGATGTCGCGCACGCCGGTGCGCGAGGCGCTGTTCCGGCTCGAGCTCGAAGGCTATGTGCAGGTGGCGTTCCGCAGCGGCTGGAGCGTGTCGCCGTTCGATTTCCGCAAGCTGGAGGAGCTGTACGACCTGCGCGTGGTGCTCGAGGCCACCGCGGTCGACCGGCTGTGCGCGGCCGAGCCGATGCCCGACCTGGGGCTGCTGAAGGCGGTCTGGCTGGTGCCCGAGAAGGAGCGCAAGTCCGACACCGCCGAGGTCGCCGCGCTCGACGAGGCCTTCCATGCGACGCTGGTGTCGGCCGCCGGCAACCTGGAGATGGCGCGCGTGCATGCCGACGTGACCGACGGCATCCGCATCGTGCGCCGCCTTGATTTCACGCAACCGCCGCGCATCAGCGCCACCTACGAAGAACACGCGAAGATCCTGAAGGCGATCCTGGCGCGGCGGGCGGACGCGGCCAAGCTGATGCTGCGCACCCACATCGAGGCCAGCAAGGCGGAGGTGCGCAAGATCACGCTGCACAAGCTGCACAGCGCGCGGCCGGTGGCCGGAGAATTGTGAGGCGCCGTTCGGACTGAGCCTGTCGAAGGCCCCGTCACCCACTGCCGTTATGCTTGTCGGCCCCAAAACCCACGCCCACGAAGCGAAGGTATGCCCATGTGGCTGAAAACGTTGTGGAGCCTGCTGCTCGCCGTCCCGCTGTTCGCCGCCGCCGCGCCCCCGGCCGCCCCGCTGGCCACGCTGACCATCGTCGACGGCGAGGCCGTGCTGGTCCGTGAGGCCGCGCGCTACGCCCCGGCCGAAGGCGTGCGCCTGCTGCGCGAGGACATCGTCGAGACCGGCACCCAGGGCCGATTGCTGCGCATCGAGTTCCCCGACGGCCTGGTCGCCGACCTCGGCCCCGCCACCCGGCTGCAGATCGCACCGAAGCTCGCGGGCCGCGCCCCGGGCCGCTTCTACCTGCTGCAGGGCTGGGTCAAGGTGACGGCGCCGGCGTCGCTCGCGAGCCCCGTCTTCAACACCCCGCTGTTCGACGCGACCGCGATCGCGCAGCGCGCCGTCGTGCTGGTGCAGCCGCAGGACGCCAACGTGTTCGCCGAGGCCGGCGAGGTCGCGCTCACCGAGCTGCTCGACGGCCGGCCGCTCGGCAACGTCACGCTGAAGGGCGAGCAGTTCCTGACCCGTGCCGGGGCGGCCCGCGCGAGCGTCGCGCCGCGCCCCACCGCGGCCTTCATCCAGCGCGTGCCCAAGGATTTCCTCGACACGCTGCCGTCGCGGCTCGAGCGCTTCAAGACGCGCGAGGTCGAGCCGGCACGGCTGTCGGGCATCGCCTACGACGACGTGGCGGCCTGGATCGACGCCGAGGCCGGCCTGCGCGCGGGCTTCGTGCTGCGCTGGAAAGGCGAGGCCCGCAACGCGGATTTCCGGCGCGGCCTGGTCGGCACGCTGCGCGCCCACCCGGAGTGGGACCGCACGCTGTTCCCGGAAAAATACCTGCCCAGGAAGGTCGAAACCCGACCATGACGCCGGTTTTTGCGTCTGCCAATGCGTCCGTTCAGTCATCCCTCACGTAAGTCCCGGCACCACCCCCAAGAGGCCCCATGAAGCTGCTGCTCAAATTCAACCTGGTGTTCCTGATCGTGTTCGCGCTCGGCCTGGGGGCCGCGGGCTACATCGCCCGCGCGCTGCTGCAGCAGAACGCCCACGACGAAGTGCTGGACCGCGCGCGGCTGCTGATGGAGAACGCGCTGGCCGTGAGCTCCTACACCGCGACGCAGATCGCGCCGCTGCTGGAGACGCAGATGAAGTACACCTTCCTGCCGCAGTCGGTGCCGGCCTACTCGTCGACCGAGGTGCTGAACACGCTGCGCAAGGATCACCCGGAGTACGCCTACAAGCCGGCGATGCTGAACCCGACCAACCCGCGCGACCGCGCGCAGGACTGGGAGGAAGACGTGATCCAGCAGTTCCGCCAGAACCCCGAGCGCACCGAGTTCGTCGGCCAGCGCGTGACGCCGTCGGGCCCGGTCACCTACATCGCCCGGCCGATCAAGCTGTCGAACCCGGTGTGCCTGCGCTGCCACAGCACGGTCGAGGCGGCGCCGAAGCCGATGGTCGACAAGTACGGCCCGGCCAACGGCTTCGGCTGGACCATGACCGAGGTGCTGGGCGCGCAGGTCGTCTCGGTGCCGATGTCGGTGCCGCTGGAGCGCGCGGACCGCGCCTTCCGCGTCGTGATGGCGTTGCTGGCCGGCGTGTTCCTGCTGATCGTGCTGGCGTTGAACCTGATGCTGTGGCAGCTCGTGATCCGGCCGGTGAGCCGGCTGTCGACGCTGTCCGACCGGGTCAGCCTGGGCGAGCTCGACGCGCCGGAGTTCAACACGAAATCGCGTGACGAAATCGGCGTTCTGGCCGAATCCTTCGCGCGCATGCGCAAGAGCCTGGTTCACGCGCTCAAACTCCTCGAGTGAAATCGCGCGTGCACTCCGCCCATGAAGCACCCTGAGCAACTCGGCAAGTACCCGATCACCGGCGTGATCGGCGAAGGCGCCATGGGCGTGGTGTACAAGGCGTTCGATCCGATCATCCAGCGGCCGGTGGCGATCAAGACGATCCGCAAGCACCTGGTCGGCGAAGACCTGTCGGGGTCGTCGACCGCGGAGCGCTTTCGCAACGAGGCGCAGGCGGTCGGGCGCATGTCGCACCCGAACATCGTGCCGATCTACGAGTACGGCGAAGACGACGACACCGCGTTCATCGCGATGGAGTACGTCGAGGGCCGCACGCTGTCGAAGATCCTCGCGGCCACGCCGCGCCTGCCCGAGGTCGACATCCTGAAGCTGATGGACCAGCTGCTCGACGCGCTCGACTGYGCGCACCGCCACGGCGTGTGGCACCGCGACATCAAGCCGGCCAACCTGATGGTGACGAATGCCGGCCAGCTGAAGGTGACCGACTTCGGCATCGCGCGCATCGAATCGCAGGTGCTGACGCAGATGACCTCGACGATCGGCACGCCCGGCTACATGGCGCCGGAGCAGTACGTCGGCGAGAACGTGGACCACCGGGTCGACGTGTTCGCGGCCGGCGTGTTGCTGTACGGGATGCTGGTCGGCCAGTCGCCGTTCCGCGGCTCGCCCGAGGCGGTGATGTACAAGGTGATGAACGACACGCCGACGCCGCCGAGCCGCATCGACATCGCACCGCGGCCCGACTTCTACGACAGCATCGTCGCGCGCGCGATGGCGAAGAAGCCGCAGGAGCGCTTCGCGACCGCGGCGCTGTTCCGCCAGGCGCTCGCCCGGCGCG
>NZ_JBFUFQ010000158.1:0-13315 GCF_056403355.1 Rhizobacter sp. P2_H3
CCACCGGCCCGGTCGCCGGCTCACGCCAGGTCGAGTTCCTTGACCGCGGCGTCGTGGCCGTCGCCACCGGCACCGGCGTCTTCGTCAGCTGGCGCATGCTGGGCACCGAGGCCGACAGCGTCACGTACAACCTGTACCGCAACGGCAGCAAGCTGAACGCGAGCCCGATCGCGAGCAGCACCAACTACGTCGATGCCGGCGGCAGCGCGAGCGCCAAGTACAGCGTGGCCGCGGTCGTCAACGGCGTCGAGCAGGCGCAGAGCAGCGCCACCGCGACGTGGCCGCAACAGTACCTGACCGTCAAGCTGCAACGCCCGGCCGGCGGCACCACGCCCGACGGCGTGGCCTACGACTACAGCCCGAACGACGTGAGCGTCGGCGATGTCGATGGTGACGGCGACTACGAACTGATCGTCAAGTGGGATCCGTCCAACTCGAAGGACAACTCGCAATCCGGCTACACCGGCAACGTGTTCGTCGATGCCTACAAGCTCGACGGCACGCGGCTGTGGCGCATCGACCTCGGCCGCAACATCCGCGCCGGTGCGCACTACACGCAGTTCATCGTCTACGACCTGGATGGCGACGGCCGTGCCGAGGTCGCGATGAAGACCGGCGACGGCACGATCGACGGCACCGGCGCGGTGATCGGCAGCGCCACCGCCGACCACCGCAACAGCACCGGCTACATCCTGAGCGGCCCCGAGTACCTGACCGTCTTCAACGGCCTGACCGGCAAGGCGATGGCGACCACCGCGTACGTGCCGGCACGCGGCACGGTGTCGAGCTGGGGCGACAGCTACGGCAACCGGGTCGACCGCTTCCTCGCCGGCGTGGCGTACCTCGACGGCCAGCGGCCGAGCCTGGTCATGAGCCGCGGCTACTACACCCGCGCGGTGATCGCGGCCTGGGACTGGCGCGACGGCAAGCTCGCCTCGCGCTGGACCTTCGACTCCAGCACCAGCGGCAACGCGGCGTACCGCGGGCAGGGCGCGCACAGCCTGGTGATCGCCGACGTGAACGGCGACGGCAAGGACGACATCGTGTTCGGCGCCGCCGCGATCGATTCCAGCGGCAAGGGCCTGTATTCCACCGGACTCGGCCATGGCGATGCGCTGCACGTGAGCGATTTCGACCCGGCGCGCCCCGGCAAGGAGGTGATGATGGTCCACGAGGAGCCGGGCAGCTACGGTGCGCACGGCGTGGAGATGCACGACGCGGCCACCGGCAGGATCCTGTGGAGCCTGCCGGGCGGCGGGGCCGACGTGGGCCGCGGCGTCGTGATGGATGTCGATCCGCGCTACCCGGGCGCCGAGAGCTGGGCCACGGTGGGCGGGCTGACCAGCGCGAAGGGCGAGTCGATCTCGGACCGCCGTCCGTCGCGTGTCAACTTCGGCGTGTACTGGGATGGCGACCTGCTGCGCGAGCTGCTCGACGGCACGACCATCGACAAGTGGAATCCGGCCACCGAGAAGATCGACCGGCTGCTGACCGCGTCGAACTACAACGCCGCGTCGAACAACACGACGAAGGCGACGCCGAACCTCTCGGCCGACCTGTTCGGCGACTGGCGCGAGGAGGTGATCTGGCGCAACGCCAACAACAGCGAGCTGATGATCTTCACGACGACGATCCCGACCACCGAACGGCTTCGCACGCTGATGCACGACACGCAGTACCGCTCGGCGATCGCGAACCAGAACTCGGCCTACAACCAACCGCCGAACACCAGCTTCTTCCTCGGAGCGGGGATGGGCAAGCCGGCGCAGCCGAAGGTGTATGTGCCGCAGGTGAAGTGAGGGTCACTGCGGTCACCGCAGATCCCTGCGGTCACTGACATCACTGCGTGGTGGCGGCCGACTCGTTGATTGCCGGGCCGGCGTAGATGCCGGCATCGCTCGCCGGTGCGGCGGGGGCGGTGTCGGCGACGAGGCCGCCCGATGCGGTGAAGGCGCCGGCATCGGGGGCGTTGGCGCCCAGCATCGGTGTCAGGCACAGCACGAGGGCGAGGACGCCGGATCCGGCGGCGATGGCGATGAAGCGGCGGGTGAGGTCGTTCGAGGTTTGCATGGTGGGCTCCCTGTTGATGAAGCCCGCAAGGATGCCCACGTCCGGTATCGCCGATGTTTCAGCGGTGTCGCAGTTGTTGCAGCACATCTGCCGTTACCGAGCCCTCGATTGCGGACTGCACTGCCACCCTCACGGCTCACATCACTGCCGACTTCACTGTGCAAGGTGGCTCCCGAGCCCGTCGAACGTGTCGATCGGGAACCCCACCCATTCACTGCTCAGGTCCCACGCCGCCGGTGCCGTGGCCGGCACGCTGCCGTGCACGATGCCCGGCTTGCGGCGTAGCGTGYGGTCGAGCGTCGTCAGCGTGCTGCTGGTCCACGCGGTGCCGGGATTGAAGCCGACCTGGCCGAACGAATCGACCACGGTGCCCGACTTCTCCAGTGTCACCGCGTCGTTGCCGTTGAAGTTGACGACGCCGACCTTCAGCGCGCCCGGCAGCGTGACGGTGGTCGTGAACGAGGCGTGGATCAGCACCAGCGTCTTGCCCGGCTCGAGCGTGCCGGTCAACGGCAGCGAGCTGGTCGGCGTGCTGCCGCCGTTCGCATACAGCCGCACCGTGTAGGCCGTGAGGTCCACCGTGCCCACGGTCGGGTTGTAGATCTCCAGCGCCTTGTTGTTGCTGCTGCCTTCGACGTACTCGCTGAAGAACAGCTCCGGCGTGTCGCCGCTGCTCGGCGCGGCGCTCACGACGACCGTGCCGCTGCGCTCGGCCGTCAGGCCGCCCGCGCCGCTCAGCACCAGCTTCAGCGAGAAACTGCCGGCCGCGGCATAGGTGTGGCTGAGCGTCGTGACGCCAACGGCCGGGGCCTCGACCGTGCCGTCGCCCCAGTCGACCGACAGCGCGCTGCCGTTGCTCGCCGCGATGCCGGTGATGCTGACGGCCGTGCCCACCACGCCGCTGCCCGGCAGCGTCGCGGCCAGCGCCGGCACGATCACCGGCGCGTCGGCCGTGAGCGTCAGGCCGACCAGCACCGGGTCGTGGTCCGACGAGCGGAACGGCGTTGCCGCAAAGCGGTCGTCGGTCTTGAACTCGGTGTTGTAGTCGAGCACCAGCGGCTCGTCGGCGTTGACGTGCCACACGGTGACACCGCTCACCTGCGCGCCCAGCGTCTCGCTCGCGAACGCGTGGTCGAGTGCGCCCGATTCGCCGTTGAACACGTAGCTGTAGCGGGCCTCTTCCGGCAGGCGCTTCAGCAGCTCCTCGAAGCCGCCGCCTTCCAGGCTCTTGACCGGGTCCTCGTTCAAGTACGAGTTGAAGTCGCCGACCATCAGCACGTCGGCCTCGCCCGAGATGTCGGTGAGCTGAGTCACCCACTTCTGCAGCGCGAGCGCCTGCCGGAAGCGCGAGACGTTCCAGCAGCCCTGGCCGTTGTCGGCATCCAGGTCGGCGGCCGAGGCCGGGCACGAGCCCTTGCTCTTCAGGTGATTCACCACCAGCCAGAAGCCGCCGAGGTTGTCGACCGCGGCGAAGCGCTGCGCGACCGGCGGGCGCAGGCCTCCGTCGACCGCGAAGTCCGGGTCGGTCGGCACCATCGCATTGCCGATCGGCGTCAGGCGCGCCGGCTTGTAGATCATCGCGACGGTGATCGCATCGGTGCCGGGCTTGCCGGCGTCGATCCACGCGTAGGTGTTGGCACCCAGCTTCGCGTTGACCGCGCCGACCAGGTCGGCGAGGGCCACGGTGCCGTTGTTCTCGATCTCCATCAGCCCGAGCGCATCGGCATCCAGCCCGACGATGGTCTCGACCAGCTTCGCGCGCTGGCGCACCAGTTCATCCGCGGTATTGGCGCCGCGCTGGCCGAGCGTCGTGAAGAAGTTCAGCACGTTCAGGCTGCCGGCACGCAGCGTGCCGCCGACGGCCGCCGGTGCGGCAGGGCGCGGGTTGGCCGCGGTGAACGCGAGGGCCGCGACCGGGTGCACATGGAAGGCATCGGCCGTCCAGGTCATCACGCCGCGCACGCCGGCCACCGTGTCGCCGACGCGGCGCGTGCCGTTGGTGTCGGCGGCGGAGAGGTAGGGAATCGGTGTCGGGTTCTGGATGCCGGCGCCGTCGTCCAGCACGATCTTCGCGAGCACGTTCGCGGCGTTCACCTCGTCGCGCGTCGCACTGCCCGGGTGGTTGTTAGCCTGGAACAGCCGGCCGCCGGTGGACAGCACCAGCTCGCCGTAGCGGCCCAGGTTGTGGACTTCGGAGACGGTGAGCGTCTGCTTGAACTCGACCAGCATGCCTTCGACCGCTTCGAGGTCGCCGGCGCTGGCCAGCGGCAGCGTGACCTCGCGCGCGGCGATGGTGGGGCCGGCGCCGCAGGTGCTGATCGCGGTGACGGTGGCCAGCTCGGTCAGCCGCTCGGGGTCGGTGCTGCCGCTCTTGAATTCGCTGACGGTGCCGCTCGCCTGCACGTAGTCGCCCACTTTCACGTCGGCACCGCCCGGCGCGTAGACGAACRGGCCCTCGGAGGTCTTCGGGTCGGCATCGGCGACCGGCTGCTGGATGAAGAAACCCTTCAGCTGCTCGTCGCCCTGGAAATCGGCGGTGACGACGCCGCGCACCGTGACGGCCTGGCCGTCGAACGGGCTCAGCGCGCCCGGGCCCTGCACCGCGGTGATGTCGCGCAGCGTGTTCGGCGCGGCGGGGCAGTCCGGCAAGGTCGTGACGGGCGGATTGCCGCCGCCGCCGGCGGGCGGCGCGTCATCACCGCCGCCGCCGCAGGCCGACAGCGCGGCCAGCAGGCCGACGATGACGCCGGAGGTCCAGGACGCGTGCCACTTGGAATGGTTCGACATGCAAGTTCTCCCTGTTCGCGGAACTTCCGTCCGCAACTTCAACCGAGCGGGGCGACCGCGAGGGGCGGCCGGCAAAGCCGCGCAGGTTGCGCTGCCGGCGTGTCAGTGTCGTGACACGGGGAGTGCTTGCAAGTTCACGGCCAGCCAGCTCACTGCCAGCGCAGCGTCCAGATGAAGTCCAGCGAGTTGTCGAGCCCCGACTGCGCGCGCAGCGTGAAGCGCTGGGCGATCCGGTAGATCAGCTGCCAGTTGCCGGTGGTCGCGTTCAGGCTGCGTTCGTAGCCGACGTACCAGCGCCGCGACAGCTGCTTGCCAAGCGACACCACCGTCTCGCGCACGTCGGTCGCGCTGTTCGTGTTCTGCGACACCGACAGGTCGTCGATGCCCAGCACCTTCAGCGGATCGGCGCCGCCGCCTTCGCCGGCCAGCAGCGCCAGCGCCGCGCGCTGCAGCAGCGCGGTGTCGGATTTGCCCAGCCCGTCGCTCGCGCGGCCGAGCAGCATCCACGAGAGCTTGTCGATGTCGGACAGCTCCGGCTCGGAGAACAGCCGCACGCGCGGCGTCAGCGCGGTGCCGGTGATCGCGACGCCGACGCGCACGTCGGTGTTCGGCCGCGTCGCCTCGATGTCGAGGCGCGGGTTCTCCGGCGTGCCGGTGAAGGTGATGACGCCGCGGTCGATCGTCAGCTTCTGGCCATAGGCGTTGTAGGTGCCGTCGACCGCGCGCACGCTGCCGTTGAGCGCCAGCTTGCCGCCCGGCGTCGTCAGCTTCAGCTCGCCTTCGAGCCGGGTGTCGATGCCGCGCCCGCGCAGCCGCAGCGCCTGGCCCAGGTTCACCGTCAGGTCGACCGCGACGTTGCGGTTGCTTGGTGCGCCGGTCGGCGCGGTGACCTCGATGGCGGTGTTGCGGTTCACGACCACCACGTCGCCCGACAGGCTGGGCGCGCTCGACAGGCTGAAATCGAACAGCCCTTCGTCGACCTTGAAGCTGCCGTCGACCTTCAGGTTGTCGCGGTCGAGCTCCACCTGCGCCTGGCCGGTGGTGACGATGCGCCGGTCGACCCGGCCCAGCAGCTGGAAGCGCTCGGCCACCAGCGTCATCTTCGCGTGCGGCTTCTCGCCGAACTCGGCCGCGCCGCTCAGCTTGACGGTGCCGTTGCCGGCGCGCGCCTGGAAGGTGTTGATCTTCGCGTTGTCGCCCTGCAGCGCGATGTCGACCTCGCCGTCGGTCACGTTGACGCCCTGCAGGATGTTGCGCGCCGACAGGTCGGAGCCTTTCATGTGGCCGGTGTATTCGATCGCACCGAAGCGCCCGCCGATGGTCGCGGTGGTGCCGAGCTTGCCCCCCAGGCGCCAGCCGGCCGGCACCCACGCGCCCCAGGTGCCGAGGTTCGCCACCTGCGCCTCGAGCACGCCTTGCACCGGCGCCTCGGGCTCGGGCCAGGCGCGCTTCGGCGAGGTGCGCACGACGATCGCGCCGGCCGCCACGCCGAGCTGGTTGCCGGCCAGGCCCTGCGTGAAGTTCCAGACGCCGTCCTGCGCGCTCAGGCCGAGCCGCAGGTCGGTCAGGCCGAGCGGCTGCGTGCCGGTTTCGTCGGTCACCGAGAGATCGCCGCGCACGCGCTCGAGCACGATGTCGGCGCTGAACTCGGCCGCCTGGTGCACGACGATCCTGCCGCCGATCTGCAGGTCGCCGCCCCAGCCGAAATCCGGCTGCAGCCGGCGCAGCAGCGGTGCGATCGCGACCGGCTGCAGTTCGGCCTGCACGTCGAGCTGCTGCGTCTGCACGCCCTGGCCGGCCTGCCAGCGGATGGCGTCCCAGCGCAGCCCGGCGCCGAGGATGTCGGCGCGGCCGGCCGATACGTTGACCGACGGCGCGTCGCCCGCCTGCACCTCGACATCGACGTTCTGCGCCAGCAGCCACGGCGTGCTGCCGGGCTGGCTGCTGCGCACCTCGGCCTGCTGCAGCGTGCCCTTCCAGTTCAGCGGGGTCGGCGGCTTGCCGGCGGTGTTGCCGATGGAAGGTCGCGGTGACGTGCCGTCGAACGGCGCGCCGGTGAGGCTGCCGCGGGCGGTCACGAGCACCAGCGTGCGGCCGGTGGCGGGAGAGGGGGCCGAGGCGGCCGCTGCAGCCGCGGGCGGGGCGCTGGCTGCCGCGGAGGCCGCAGCAGATGCTGCAGCGACGGGGCGAGTCGCCGCAGGCGCGCTGGCCGCTCGCGCAGCGGGTGGCGGCTGCACGCTGTCGACCCAGGCCGGCGGCAGGGCCTTCAGCTCGCTGCGCCAGTTCAGCGTGTGCGAGCGGGCCGTGCCCTGCAACTGCAGCCGGCTGCTGTCGAGGCCCTGGCCGCGCCAGGCGCCCTGGGCGATGTCGGCGCTGAGCTCCAGCGGCGCATCGGCGCTGCTGCCGGCCTGCCAGCGCAGGTCGGCCCGGCCGACCGCCAGCGGGCCGGCGCGCAGCGTCGCGAGCTTGCCCTGGCCCTGCGTCTTCACGTCGGGCCAGCGGCCGGTCAGCTCGGCCTCGCCGTTGAAGCTGCCGTTCAGGCCTTCGAGCAGGCCGGAGGCCTGTGCGCCGGGCAGCAGCTTCAGCAGCGGCTGCAGGCGCGCCAGCACCGGCGCGCGGGCATCGACATGCCAGCGATCGGCCGCGCCGCGCGCATCGGTGGCGAGCGTGCCTTCGGCGTTCAGCGCGTTGCCGCCGGCGTCGAGTTTCACGCTGGCGGCGAACGGCGCGCCGGCGCTCGGGTGGTGCAGCGCGAGGTCGCCCCGCAGCGGCACGCCGGCCAGCACGCTGTCGCCGATCACCGCGCTGATGTCGCCGCGCAGCGCGGCCAGGCGGTCGAGCAGCGTCGCACCGCGCGGGGCCGGGGCGGTCACGCTGTCGGGCACCGTCACGGCCAGCTCGCCCTTCACGTTCAGCCGGTGCGGCCCGAGGTGCCAGCTCGATTCGGGCGGCCCGGGAAACCAGGCCGCAGGATCGAAATCGACCAGCGCGCCTTTCGCCTTGGCCTGCCACTGAGCCGCACCGCGCTCGGCGCTGCCGCTCAGGCTGGCCTGTGCCGCGCCGGCGGAGGCGCGCAACTCGCGCAGCTCGATGTGCCGCTCATCGCCTTGCGCATCCACCTTCAGCTGCACCGCGCGCGCCGGCTGCAGCAGCTGGCCCTTCAGGTCGACCAGCGCCTTGAAGCTCGGCGGCTGTGCGCTGCCGTCGGGCAGCGGCGGGTGGGTCTGGCCGGACAGGGTGACGGGGCCGCCGAGCGTCATCGCCGGCAGGTTCGGGTCGAGCTCGGACGGCGCGATCTTGTCGAGCGTCGCGTTCAGCTCGAAGTTGCCGCCGTCGACGCGGCCGGTGCCGCTGACGCTGCCGGCCGGCTTGGCGGTGCCGGCGAGCACCGCTTCGAACGCAGCGAGCTCGAACTGCCGCGGCTGGTCGGCGCGTCCGCGCACGTCGAAGCTCAGCTGGCGCAGCGGCAGGCGCTGCTGGTCCCAGCGGCCGGGGGTGTCGTTGCGCAGCGTGCCGCGCGCGGCGAGGCCGCCCTGGCCGGCCTTCGCATCGGTGGGGGCGATCGAGACCGTGCCGCTCAGCGCGGTGACGGGCGCGCTGGTCAGCAGGGCCGACAGGTCGAGCGCCTGCGTGCTGGCATCGACCTGCGGCAGCGGCCAGCTGTCCCACGGCGCGACGGTGGCGGTGGCGTCCAGCGACTGCCCTTGCGCGCGCAACGCGGCCTTGGCATTGAAGCGCGCGAGCGGGCCCTTCGCCGACAGGCCGGCATGCCAGTCGTTGCGCAGCGATTTCGCCCAGGCCGGCAGCGTCGGCAGGGCCGCCTCGCTGCCGCTGCCCTGCACGCCGGCCAGCTGCAGCTCGAGCGGCATGTCGCCGTCGGCGCCGATCTGCGCGCGGCCGGTGACCTGCAGCGCATCGAGCCGCAGCGAGACACCGCTGACACGGTGCAGCGCGCCGCGCTCGGCGCCCAGCGCGACCTTGGCGGCGATCTCGCGCAACGGATGCGCCTCCAGCCCCGGCACCAGCAGCGTGCCGACCGTCAGCTGGTCGACGTACACCTCGACCGGCGAGCGCAGCGAACTCGGCAGACCCGACGGCTTGGCATTCGGATCGCTGGGGCCGATCTGCACCGTGACGCGCTCGGCCGACATCGCATCGGCATGCACCGCCGCCCACGAACGCGGGTAGGGCGTGAACGACAGCGAGAGGCCGCGCCAGCGCAGCGCGTCGATCACGATGCGGTCGTGTTCGCCGAGCACGACGACGACCTGCTTCGCGCTGAAATCGCCGACCAGCGAACCGCGTGGCTCGCTGACCTGCAGCAACGGCAGCGAGCGTGCGACGTTGCCGAGCAGCCACGCGGTGCCGCTCTCGCTGCCGGCCGCCCACAGCGCGGTGCCGACCAGCGCGGCCGGCAGCACGATCAGCAGCACGAAGCCGATGATCAGCAGCGCGACCCACCAGCGGCGTCGGCGCAGCGGTTTGGCGGGGGGCGTGGCTTCGGTGTCGTCGCTCATGCGAGTTCTAGAAGGCGATGCCGACGCTCAAATGGAGGCGGTTCTCGTCGACCGCCTGGCCGTGCGCATAGTCGATGCGCAGCGGCCCGACCGGGCTGCGCCAGCGCAGGCCGACGCCGTAGCCGTAGACCGAGTTCACGTGGCCCCAGGTGTCGGACGCGTTGCCGCCGTCGGCGAACACCGCCCACCACAGCGAGGGCATGCGCGGCGAGATCGGGCGGGCCAGTTCGATGCTGCTGGTCAGCAGGAAGCGGCCGCCGTAGAGCTCGCCATCCTTGATCACACCCAGCGAGCGGTAGGCGTAGCCGCGCACCGAGTCGTCGCCGCCGGCGCGGAACAGCAGCGCATCCGGGATGCCGACATCGGGTTTCGCGAACACGCCGCCGGCCTCGACCCGCGCCTGGCCGTACCAGCGCTGGCCGAGCGGCCAGTAGCCGGTCAGGCGGCCGTAGGTGCGGCCGAACGGGCCGTTGCTGGCGAAGTTGTTGATGGCATAGCCGCCGGCCGCCTGGATCGAGGCGGTCAGGCCCTTGGTGGGCAGCAGGATGCTGTCGACGTCGCGCCAGACCCAGTTGTAGTTCTGCGAGACGGCGCGGCTGTCCTGCTCGGCGGTGTCGTTGGTGAGCTTCGAGTCGAGCACCTCGACGAAGATCAGCCGCTCGATGTGCTCGGTGTCGAGCGAGCGGCCGACCCGCACGCGCGAGTTCAGCGTGATCGCGCCGGCCGAGTCGAGCCGCGAGATGCTGGTGGCGATCAGGTTGCGGTACTGGCCGTCGGTCGGGTTCGACGTGAGGTCGGCGTCCCACGAGCGCAGGTCGCGGCCGAGTTCGAACTTGTTGTGCAGTTGCGCGTTGAAGCCGAACGGCCGGCGGTGCCGGTGCTCGAAGGTGAAGCGCCCGCCGGTGTTGTCGCTGTAGCCGATGCCGAAGGTGGCCTGCTGCAGCGTCTGCTCGCGCACCCGCACCGTCACCGGCGTCGCCGCGGCAACCGCCGGATCGGGATCGATCTCGACCGAGACGCCCTCGAACAGCCCGAGCTTGCCCAGGCGTTCCTGGAAATCGAGGATGCGCTTCTCGGTGTAGGGCGTGCCGGGGCCGAAGTCGGCGAGGTTGCGGATCGCGCCTTCGTCGTAGCGCTGCAGGCCTTCGATGCGGAGCTCGCCGAGGTGGAACAGCGGGCCGCTGTCGAGCACCGCGGTGATGCTGGCCTTCTGCGTCGACGCGTCGACGCGTGCCTCGGTGCTCTTCCATTGCGCGGCCGGGTAGCCGTCGGCGCGCAGCCGGGCCACGGTCTCGTTCTTCGCCTCGCCCCACAGGCCCTGGCGGAACGGGCGGCCGAGCTTCAGCGGCCACTGGTCCTCGAGGCGGTCGAAGGTCTCGCGCGCGGCCGGATCCTTGGCATCGAGGCCCTTCTTCAGCTCGCCTTCGATCTGCAGGTCCCAGTGGTCGACGCGGGTGCGCGGACCGACCTGCAGCACCAGCTTGATGACCGGCAGGCCTTCGGGCGTCTCGCTGCGCTCGACGGTGGCTTCGGCGTTGAAGTAGCCCTCGGTCTCGACCAGCGTCCTGGCCTGGGCCGGCGCGGCCGCGGCGAGGCGGTCGAGCTCGGCACGGGTGATGCCTTCCTGCGTCGACGACTGGAAGCGGCCGAGGTCGAGGTAGGTGGTGAGCAGGGCCTTCAGGTCGTCGGGGGCCTCGATCTCGAGCCGGTAGGCGACGAAGGCCGGAGCGGACGCGGCCGCCGCCGGTGCAGCAGCGGCGGCCGGGGGAGATTCGGGCTTGCTGCCGTCGTCGCTGCCGGGCTTGAAGATCGCGCAGCCCGACAGCGAGATCGACAGCGCGAGCCCGGCGGCCAGCAGGGGCGGTGCGGGCACCCTCATTTGCTCAGCAGCCGCATGGCACCTTCGAGGCCTTGCAGCGTGAGCGGAAACATGCGCTGGTTCATCAGCTGGGCGACGATCGAGATGCTCTGGCGGTAGCCCCAGACGCCTTGCGGCTCGGGGTTGATCCACGCGAATTTGGGGAAGGCATGCGTGAGGCGCTGCAGCCATTCGGCGCCGGCCTCCTCGTTGTTGTATTCGACGCTGCCGCCGGGCTGCAGGATCTCGTAGGGGCTCATCGTCGCGTCGCCGACGAAGATCAGCTTGTAGTCCTTGTTGTACTTGCGGATCACGTCCCAGGTGGAGAATTTCTCGCTGTAGCGGCGGCGGTTGTTCTTCCACATGAAGTCGTAGACGCAGTTGTGGAAGTAGTAGAACTCCAGGTGCTTGAACTCGGCCTTGGCGGCGCTGAACACCTCTTCGACGCGGTGGATGTGTTCGTCCATCGTGCCGCCGACGTCCATCAGCAGCAGCACCTTCACCTTGTTGTGGCGCTCGGGGACCATCTTGATGTCGAGGTAGCCGGCGTTGGCGGCGGTCGAGCGGATGGTGTCGTCGAGGTCGAGTTCCTCGTCGGAGCCTTCGCGGGCGAAGCGGCGCAGGCGGCGCAGCGCGACCTTGATGTTGCGGGTGCCGAGTTCGAGCGAGTCGTCGTAGTCCTTGAACTGGCGCTGGTCCCAGACCTTCACGGCGCTCTTGTTGCGGGACTTGTCCTGCCCGATGCGGATGCCTTGCGGGTTGTAGCCGTAGGCGCCGAACGGGCTGGTGCCGCCGGTGCCGATCATGCGGTTGCCGCCTTCGTGGCGTTCCTTCTGTTCCTCGAAGCGCTTCTTGAGCGTCTCCATCAGCTCGTCCCAGCCCATCTTCTCGATCGCGGCCTTGTCCTCGGGGCTGAGTTCGAGCTCGAGCTTCTTCTGCAGCYAGTCGAGCGGGATGTCCTGCGTGAAGTCGGTGAGCAGCTCGACGCCCTTGAAGTAGGCGGCGAAGGCGCGGTCGAACTTGTCGAAGTTGGCCTCGTCCTTGACGAGCGTGGTGCGGGCGAGCAGGTAGAACTTGTCGACGCTCGGGMCGCCTTCGTCGTCGATCACGCCGGCTTGCAGTGCTTCGAGCAGCGTCAGGTATTCCTTGACGGAGACCTTCAGCTTGGCGGCGCGCAGGGTGAAGAAGAAGTTGGTCAGCATGGCGGGCTGGGCGCGGCGTACCGCGATGAAACTACGGCGTATTGTGACTTCGTCTGCGCGCACCGTCCTCGTGCGCATACCCCATTGTTGCGGTGCGGCATTCCGGTTGTCCTACGGGGGCTTCTTGCATGATGTTCCGGCTGACATCCATGCCTCTGCTTGTGACATGAAGTTTCCGGCGCGCAAGTGCTTCCTGATGACGATGCTGATGGTGGGGGCCGCTGCTGACGCTGGGGCGGCGCCGCCGGTGCCGTGCCGCGCGGATCCGTTCGCCGACGCCGGCCCGGCCGACCGCGAGGCGCTGCTGTTGCGGCGCTGCGGCGGCGAGCGCATCGACTGGCGCGTCGAGACRCCGCGCGCGAATCCGACCGACGTGGGCCCGAGCCAGCTGCGCTCGCGGGTCGAGACCAGCACGACCGAGACGCTGGGTGGCGGGCTGAAGACGTCGATGCGGATGAGCTGGGCGGGGTTACGCACCGAGACCGAGYCGGGGCTGCGAACCGAGCAGGCCACCGTGGCGGCCGGAGCCCAGCTGCGGCTGGCCAGCAGCTGGGCGCTGCRGATGAACCTGGGACGCGACGTGGCGGGGGTGCCGCGCAACCGGGCGACCTTGTCGAGCGTGTGGCAGCCGCTGCGCAGCGGGACGCTCTATGCCGAGTGGGCGGGGAGCGGGCTGTCGGCGAGCGAGACCGAGGTCAACCGGGTGGGGGCGCGGTGGTGGCTCGTGCCGCGGCGGCTGTCGTTCGATCTCGGGACGGCGCAGCGGCCTGGAGTGCCGGGCTGGGAGGATCCCCGGTTTGCTGTCACCTGGGACATTTCGAATCTCTTGAAGTGACCGTGGAGGGGTGTTTCTGTGCGCGCGCGTCGCGGCGCGGCAGGGG
>NZ_JBFUFQ010000159.1:0-13284 GCF_056403355.1 Rhizobacter sp. P2_H3
TCAATGCGGTCATGGATACCCCTGGGGTGGTCTGTTGTGTGAGAACGGGATTGTTGGGTCCGCGAGCTAGCAAGTCGCGGGCCGCTGCAGTGTAAGCCTGCCGAAACCGGTTTCCGCCCGGGGTCGATCCGGGGTTCCGGCGGAGGTGCGGCCCGTGGATACGGGGTGTCGTGCGGCGCGGCGCGATGCTACAAACGGCCTCGACCCCGGAACGTCCCCCATGAATTCCTCTCCCGCTGCGCGCATTCCGCAGCACCTGCCCGCGCTCGACGGCGTGCGCGGCCTGGCCATCGTGCTGGTGCTGTGCCACAACTTCCAGATCCTCGAAGGGCCGTCCGGCCTTGTCGGCAAGGTCTTCGAGCTCGCGTTCGACCTGGGCTGGATCGGCGTGCAGCTGTTCTTCGTGCTGAGCGGCTTCCTGATCACGCGCATCCTGCTGCAGACCCAGGACGCGCCGAACTACTACCAGGCCTTCTTCGGACGGCGCCTGCTGCGGATCTTCCCGCTGTACTACGCGACGCTCGCGCTCGCCTTCATCGTGCTGCCGGCGCTGGGCGCGATGCCGGCGCGCTGGGAGGTCGACCGGCCGCAGCAGCTGTGGCTGTGGCTCTACCTGTCGAACTGGACGGCGCCCTATGGCAGCGCGACGCATGCGTTCCCGCATTTCTGGTCGCTCGCGGTGGAGGAGCAGTTCTACCTGCTGTGGCCGCTGCTGGTGCATCGGCGCTCGGCCGGGCAGGTGCTGCGCTGGTGCGGTGCGATCGCGCTGGCGATCCTCGGCGTGCGCATCGGCATGCTGGCGGCCGGGCTGGGGCCGGATCCGGTGTATTCGTTCACCGTGACGCGGCTCGATGCGCTGGCGATCGGCGGTGCGGCGGCGGCGTGGCTGCAGTTGCCGGGCGCGGCGGCGCGGGCGATCGCGCTGCGGCAGCGGCTGATCATCGGCGCGCTGGTGCTGGCAGCGGCCGGCTTCGTCGTGACGCACGGGTATCCGCGCACGTCGCCGCTCGGGCAGACGCTCGGTTACAGCGTGCTGGCGGTGGTGTTCGCGCTCGGCGTGGTCGCTGCGGCCGCGGGGGATGCCGTGGCCGATGGTGCGGTGGTCGGCGGTTGGGTCGGCTGGTTGCGCGCCGCGCCGCTGCGCATGCTGGGCCGCTACAGCTATGCGATGTACATCTTCCACAAGCCGCTGCACGACCTGGCCGGCAAGCCGCTGCTGCAGTCGCTCGGGCTGTACGAGCATGCGGGCCCTGCGCTGGCGCTGGGCTACATCGCCGCCGGCACGCTCGTCACGCTCGCGCTCGCGATGGCGTCGTACCACCTGTTCGAGAAGCACTTCCTCGGGTTGAAGCGGTGGTTCGTGGCGGAGCCGCCTGCGGTCACGGCGCGCTCAGGAACGCCAGCTCCTCTGCGCTGAACCCCGCCGCCTCGCGCGCCTCGCGGTTGAACGGCGGCCGCAGCCGCGGCGCCTCGTACTGCCGCACCAGCACCGCGTAGTGCGCGATCGGATCGAGCCCGTCGCGGCGGCACAGCCAGCGGTACCAGTGGTTGCCGATCGCGACATGGCCGATCTCGTCGCGCAGGATCACGTCGAGGATCTCGACCGTGCGCGCGTCGCCGGCCTTGCGGAACTTGGCCTGCAGCGGCGGCGTCGCGTCCAGCCCGCGGGCTTCCAGCGTGCGCGGCACCAGCGCCATGCGCGCGACCACGTCGCCCGCGGTGCGCTGCGTCATCAGCCACAGGCCGTCGTGCGCATCGAAGTCGCCGTAGTCGTGGCCGCCGCTGCGCAGGTGTTCGCGCAGCAGCGAGAAATGCAGCGCCTCCTCGCTCGCGACCCGCAGCCAGTCGGCGTAGAACGCCGCCGGCATGCCTGCAAAGCGGAACGCTGCATCCAGCGCCAGGTTGATCGCGTTGAACTCGATGTGCGCGATCGCGTGCAGCAGCGCCGCGCGGCCCTCGGGCGTGAAGGCCGAGCGCATCGCCACCTCCTTTGGCGGCACCAGGCGAGGGCGCTCGGGCCGGCCGGGCAGGCTCGCGGGCACCGCGATGGCTTCATCGGGATCGATCAACGCGGCATCGAGCTGCTCGAACAGCGCCCGCGCCGCGGCTGCTTTCTCGGTGGGGTCGCGGAGGCTCAAGACCTCCAGGGCGCGCTGTCGCGGGTTCATCCCTAGAATCATAGGCTGTGCATTTCGGGCGATCGCCATGGCCGTCTACCAACTGGGGGAGCTGTCTCCCGACATCGCCGCGTCGGCCTGGGTGGCCGACAGCGCCCGCGTGATCGGCAACGTCAGCCTGGGCGACGACGCGAGCGTCTGGTTCGGCGTCGTGATCCGCGGCGACACCGAGCGCATCGCGATCGGCCGCGGCAGCAACATCCAGGACAACAGCGTCGTGCACGCCGATGCCGGGTTTCCGGTGTCGGTCGGCGAGGGCGTGACGGTCGGCCACCAGGCCATGCTGCACGGCTGCACGGTCGGCGATCATTCGCTGATCGGCATCCAGGCCGTGGTGCTGAACGGCGCGAAGATCGGCCGCCATTGCCTGGTGGGCGCCGGCGCGCTGGTCACCGAGGGCCAGAGTTTCCCGGACGGCTCGCTGATCCTGGGCACGCCGGCCCGCGTGGTGCGCCAGCTGTCGCCAGAGCAGATGCAGGGGCTCGAGAAGAGCGCCGCCCACTATGTCGAGAACGCCCGGCGCTACCAGTCCGGCCTGAAAGAAATCACCTGATGAGCGAGCTTCACAAATTCCTGTTCGAAGGCCTGCCGGTGCGCGGCATGCTGGTGCGCCTGACCGATTCCTGGGTCGAGATCCTGCGCCGGCGCAGCACGGCATCCGATGCCTTCCCGCCCGCGGTGCGCGCGCTGCTCGGCGAGATGTCGGCCGCGGCGGTGCTGATGCAGTCGAACATCAAGTTCGAAGGCTCGCTCGTGATGCAGATCTTCGGCGACGGGCCGGTCAAGCTGGCGGTGGCCGAGGTGCAGTCCGACCTCGCGTTCCGCGTCACCGCGAAGGTGGTCGGCGAGGTGGCGCCCGATGCGCGCCTGGCCGCGATGGTCAACGCCGGCGGCAAGGGCCGTTGCGCGATCACGCTCGACCCGAAGCCGCGCGGCCCTGGGCAGCAGCCGTACCAGGGCGTGGTCGCGCTGCACGGCGACGGCGGCGAGCCGCTGCAGAAGCTGGCCGACGTGCTGGAGCACTACATGCTGCAGTCCGAGCAGCTCGACACGCGGCTGATCCTCGCGGCCAACGACGAGGTGGCCGCCGGCCTGCTGATCCAGCGCCTGCCGATCGAGGGCGAGGGCAACCTCGCCGGCCGCCGCAACGAAGACGAGATCGGCCTGAACGAGGCCTACAACCGCATCTCGCACCTGGCCTCGACCCTCACCGCCGACGAGTTGCTGACGCTCGATGCCGAGACCGTACTGCGCCGGCTGTTCTGGGAAGAGACCGTGCGCCGCTTCCCGCCGATGACCGGCGAACTCGGGCCGCATTTCGCGTGCACCTGCTCGCGCGAGCGCGTCGGCGCGATGCTGAAGGGGCTGGGCCGCGAGGAGGTCGACGGGGTGGTCGCCGAGCAGGGCCGGGTCGAGGTGGGTTGCGACTTCTGCGGCATCAAGTACCACTTCGACGCGGTCGACGTCGGCGAGCTGTTCACGCTGCCACGCGACCAGCCGCCCGGCAGCACGACATTGAACTGAAGTCCAACGCACGAAAGACCCACGATGCTCTACGCCAGCCTGAAAGTCCTGCACTTCCTGTCGGTGATCGTCTGGCTCGGCGGCATGTTCTTCACGCTGTTCTGCCTGCGGCCCGGCGCGGCGCACCTGCCGCCGGCCGAGCGCGTGCCGCTGATGCAGTCGGTGCTGCAGCGCTTCTTCGGCATCGTGCTGTGGGTGGCGCTGGTCACCGTGCTGAGCGGCGGCTGGATGGTGGGGCGCGTCGCGTCGACGACGAAGGCGACCGGCGGTCCGTTCAACATGCCGCTCGAATGGAGCGTGATGGCCGGGCTCGGGCTGCTGATGGTCGCGATCTTCGGCCACATCCGCTTTGCGCTGTTCAAGCGCGTGCAGCGCGCGAGCGCCGCTCAGGATTGGGCGGCGGCCGGTGCCGCGCTGAAGGCGATCCGCGATTGGGTGGCGGTGAACCTGACGATCGGCGTGGTGATCGTGGTTGTCGTGATTGCCGGGACGATGACGTAAGCCCGTCTGGGGCGATTTGCGCGCGCCTTTGCCGAGCCGGTGGCTTTGTGTGAAGAGCCTGCGAGTGCCGAGCGGGACTTCGATACCTCAGTCCGAACGGATGGTGGCGTGCCCGGCCCGGATGCCAATCCGGGGATCAACCCCCACTTGTTCGCTTGTCACCTCCCAACAGGCAGGGCGGTTGCAGAAGGCGCGTGCGGGGAGGCTGTGGAGCGCCAATCAGGACGGGGCGCCGGAGCTGGCTGGTTTCATGGCCCGCGTGCGCAGCACGCTTCGTGCACTGACTGTCGCCGACTGTTTGACCACAACGAACGAAGTGAGTGGCGGGAGTTTCGGCGACGGGCCATGAAACCAGTCAGCGGAGGGAAGTCTTCGCCCCCCAGGGCGAAGACCGCACCGGCCGGCGAGCCACAGCCTCCCCGCACGCGCCTTCCGCGCCAATGCGCCAACAGAAAACCTACGGCAACCAGTGCCGCTGCTCACACCCCGCATCCCCGCAGCGCTCGCAGACCCATTGCCAGCGCGGGTTCGCGCGGGCCTCGTCGAGCACCGACGGTTCCAGCAGCGCATGCCGCACCGCCAGCAGCGCGTGCGACAGCCGCGCCGGTCCGGTGCCGGCCACCACCGAATAGCCGAGCCCGCCGCGCGCCAGCGCCGCGCGCACCAGCGCGGTGACCGGCTCGCGCACCTGGGGCCCGTCGCGCTGCAGGCCGTCGGCCTGCCAGGGGATGTCGAGCGCCGTCAGCAGCGTCAGCGCGCAGCCGCGCTGGGCCTCGATCGCGCTGTCGTACAGGCTGCGGTCGCCGAACACCTGCTCGCTGTAGACCGCGATCATCAAGGCCGTGGTGTCGGCGATCACGATGTCGTGCGTCTCGGCGGCCGCGGCGATGCGGCGCGTCTGCTCCTGCGCGATGCCCGCCTGCTCGTCGACGCGCGGCGTGCGCGCATGACGGTCGCAGAATTCGCGCAGGTATTCGCCGACGAGGGCGACCGAGCGACCGTCGCGCTGCAGCGCCGCCTGCAACTCGCCGGCGAGCGTCGTCTTGCCGGTGCTCTCGGCGCCGACGATCGCAATGACGTGGCTCGCGTGGCTCACGCGGCCTGCTCCACCTTGCGCCACGCGCGCCAGCCGGCGAACGACATGCCGACGAAGATCGCGTACAGCGCGACCGTCAGCCACAGTCCCTTGTACGCGAACAGCCCGACGCTGACGGTGTTGACCACCACCCACATCGGCCAGTTCTCGACGTACTTGCGGCCGAGCAGCCACTGCCCGACCACGCTCGCGGCCGTGGGGAAGGCATCCCACCACGGAACATCGGTGTCGGTGAAACGCTTCAGGAACCAGCCGAGCGCCGGCCACAGCGCGAGGGTCGCGACGACCACGGCCAGCCGGCCGCGCGGGCCCAGCGAACGCACCCGCAGCCCACGGCCGTCGCCCTGCGTGCCGCGCAGCCATTGCCACCAGCCCCAGCCGGCGACCAGCGCGAAGAACACCTGCAGGCTCGCGTCGCCATACAGCTTGCTGTCCCAGAACAGCGCGACGTAGAGCAGCGAGCTGACGATCGCGAGCGGCCAGCCGAGCGGGTCGACGCGCATGTTGCAGACGACCATCGCGATCGCCAGCACGAAGGCGATCACCTCGACCCAGGTGACGGGCGAGCCCCACAGCGTGAAGGCCGCAGCGAACAGCGGCTGCAGCGCTAGCAGCAAAGCGTCCATCAGGAAATGGCGATCAGCGCTTGGCGGTCGACACCTGGACGTAGATCTCGTCCGGCTTGACCATGCCGAGTTCGAAGCGCGCCTTCTCCTCGACCATCTCCAGGCCTTCCTTCAGGTCGCTGACCTCGGCGACCAGGCGCTCGTTGCGCGCGCGCGCCGCGTCGTTCTCGCCCTTCTTCTGGTCGAGCTTGGCCTGCAGCTCCATCACGCGCGGCACGCCGCCCTTGCCGAACCACAGTTCGGCATGGACGAGGGCCAGCAGCGCGATGAGGCCGAGGGTGACGAGGCGCACGGGCCCGGATCAGCGCAGGTTGTAGAACGCGCCGCGGCCCGGATAGCTCGCGACATCGCCCAGGTCTTCCTCGATGCGCAGCAGCTGGTTGTACTTCGCCATGCGGTCCGAGCGGCTCAGCGAACCGGTCTTGATCTGGCCGGCATTGGTGCCGACSGCGATGTCGGCRATCGTSGAGTCTTCGGTCTCGCCCGAGCGGTGGCTGATCACCGCGGTGTAGTTGGCGCGCTTGGCCATCTCGATCGCCGCGAAGGTCTCGGTCAGTGTGCCGATCTGGTTGATCTTGATCAGGATCGAGTTCGCGATGCGCTTGTCGATGCCTTCCTTCAGGATMTTCGTGTTGGTGACGAACAGGTCGTCACCCACCAGCTGCACCTTGGTCGTCAGGCGCTCGGTGATGTGCTTCCAGCCGTCCCAGTCGCCTTCGGCCATGCCGTCTTCGATGCTGATGATCGGGTACTTGTCGACCCAGGTCGCGAGGATGTCGGTCCACTCGGGCGCGCTCAGCGTCAGGCCTTCGGCGCTCAGCACGTACTTGCCGTCCTTGTAGAACTCGCTGGCCGCGCAGTCGAGGCCGAGCGCGATCTGCTCGCCGGCCACGAAGCCGGCCTTGTCGATCGCCTGCAGGATCAGCTGGATCGCCGCCTCGTGGCTCGCGACGCTCGGGGCGAAGCCGCCTTCGTCGCCGACCGCGGTGCTCATGCCCTTGTCGTTGATGATCTTCTTCAGTGCGTGGAACACCTCGGCACCGTAGCGCATCGCCTCGCGGAAGCTCGGGGCGCCCACCGGGATGATCATCAGCTCCTGCAGGTCGAGGCTGTTGTTCGCGTGCGCGCCGCCGTTGATGACGTTCATCATCGGCACCGGCATCTGCATCGCGCCCGAGCCGCCGAAGTAGCGGTACAGCGGCAGGCCGCTCTCTTCAGCCGYGGCGCGCGCCACCGCCATCGAGACGGCCAGCGTCGCGTTCGCGCCCAGGCGGCTCTTGTTCTCGGTGCCGTCCAGGTCGATCAGCGTGCGGTCGAGGAAGGCCTGCTCCGAGGCGTCGAGGCCGAGCACGGCCTCGCTGATCTCGGTGTTCACATGCTCGACCGCCTTCAGCACGCCCTTGCCGAGGTAGCGGTTCTTGTCGCCGTCGCGCAGTTCGATCGCCTCGCGCGAGCCGGTGGAGGCGCCCGAGGGCACCGCGGCGCGGCCCATCACGCCGGATTCCAGCAGCACGTCGCATTCGACGGTCGGGTTGCCGCGGCTGTCGAGGATCTCGCGGCCGACGATGTCAACAATGGCACTCATTCAATCTTCCTTCAGGTTTTTCGACTACTGCTAGGGTGATTCTGGCGGTCAGTTGAAATCGGCTTCGAGAAAGCCGTTCTTCTTCGTGATGCGGTCGAGTTCCACCAAGGTGGACAGCAATTCCTTCATGCGCTTCAGCGGCACCGCGTTCGGGCCGTCGCTCAAGGCCTCGGCCGGGTTCGGGTGAGTCTCCATGAAGACGCCCGCCACGCCGACCGCGATGGCCGCACGCGCCAGCACCGGCACGAACTCGCGCTGGCCGCCGGAGCTCGTGCCCTGGCCGCCGGGCAGCTGCACCGAGTGGGTCGCGTCGAACACCACCGGGGCCTTCGTGTCGCGCATGATGGCCAGCGAGCGCATGTCGCTGACGAGGTTGTTGTAGCCGAAGCTCGCGCCACGCTCGCAGGCCATGAAGCTGTCTTCCGGCAGGCCTTTTTCGCGTGCGGCGGCGCGGGCCTTGTCGATGACGTTCTTCATGTCGCCGGGCGCGAGGAACTGGCCCTTCTTGATGTTGACCGGCTTGCCCGATTGCGCCACGGCGCGGATGAAATCGGTCTGGCGGCACAGGAAGGCCGGCGTCTGCAGCACGTCGACGATGGAGGCCACGTGCTCGATCTCCTCGGTGCTGTGCACGTCGGTCAGCACCGGCACGCCGATCTCGCGCTTGACCTTGGCGAGGATCTCCAGCCCACGCTCCATGCCGGGGCCGCGGAACGAGGTGCCCGACGAGCGGTTCGCCTTGTCGTAGCTCGACTTGAAGATGAACGGGATGCCGAGCGCGGCCGTCATTTCCTTCAGCTGGCCGGCGACGTCGAGCTGCAGCTGCTCGGTCTCGACGACGCAGGGGCCGGCGATCAGGAAGAAGGGCTTGTCGAGGCCGGCTTCGAATCCACAGAGCTTCATGCCGCGGCCTTCTCGGGTTGCGGCTGCTCGTTGCGCGCAGCCTGGTGCGCGAGCGCGGCCTGGATGTAGGAGCGGAACAGCGGGTGGCCTTCCCACGGCGTCGACTTGAACTCCGGGTGGAACTGCACGCCCATGAACCACGGGTGCACCGTGCGCGGCAGCTCGACGATCTCGGTCAGCTTCTCGCGCTGCGTCAGCGCCGAGATCACGAGGCCGGCCTCGCGCAGCTTGTCGAGGTAGTTGACGTTGGCCTCGTAGCGGTGGCGGTGGCGCTCGTTGACCACATCGCCGTAGATCTCGTGCGCGAGCGTGCCGGGCATCACGTCGGAGCTCTGCGCGCCCAGGCGCATCGTGCCGCCGAGGTCGGAGTTCGCGTTGCGCGTCTGGATGGAGCCGTCGGCGTCCTGCCACTCGTCGATCAGCGCGATCACCGGGTTCGGCGTCTCGGGCTCGAACTCGGTGCTGTTGGCGTTGGCAAGGCCGGCCTTGTGGCGCGCGATCTCGATCGTGGCGACCTGCATGCCCAGGCAGATGCCGAGGTAGGGCAGCTTGTGTTCGCGGGCGAACTGGGCGGTGAGGATCTTGCCCTCGACGCCGCGCTTGCCGAAGCCGCCGGGCACCAGGATCGCGTCATAGCGCGCGAGCTGGTTCACGTTGTCGGTGGTCAGCGTCTCGGAATCAACGTACTCGATGTTGACGCGGGCATGGTTGTGGATGCCGGCGTGGCGCAGCGCCTCGTTCAGCGACTTGTACGAGTCGGACAGGTCGGTGTACTTGCCGCACATCGCGATGGTGACCTCGCGCTTCGGGTGCTCGACCTCGTCGACCAGCGCATCCCAGCGCTTCAGGTTGGCCGGCGGGGTGTTGATGCGCAGCTTGTCGCAGATCAGGCCGTCGAGGCCCTGCTCATGCAGCATGCGCGGCACCTTGTAGATGGTGTCGGCATCCCACACCGAGATCACGCCCCATTCGGGCACGTTGGTGAAGAGCGAGATCTTCTCGCGCTCTTCGTCGGGGATGCGGCGGTCGGCGCGGCACAGCAGCGCATCGGCCTGGATGCCGATCTCGCGCAGCTTCTGCACGGTGTGCTGGGTCGGCTTGGTCTTCAGCTCGCCGGCGGCGGCGATCCACGGCACGTAGGTGAGGTGCACGWAGGCGGTGTTGTTCTGCCCCATGCGCAGGCTCATCTGACGCGCCGCTTCGAGGAAGGGCAGCGATTCGATGTCGCCGACGGTGCCGCCGACCTCGACGATCGCGACGTCGACCGCCTGCTCGGTGCCGAAGGCGGCGCCGCGCTTGATGAATTCCTGGATCTCGTTGGTGACGTGCGGGATCACCTGCACCGTCTTGCCGAGGTAGTCGCCACGGCGCTCCTTCTCGAGCACGCTCTTGTAGATCTGGCCGGTGGTGAAGTTGTTGGCCTTCTTCATCCGCGTCGTGATGAAGCGCTCGTAGTGGCCGAGGTCCAGGTCGGTCTCGGCGCCGTCGTCGGTGACGAACACCTCGCCGTGCTGGAAGGGAGACATGGTGCCCGGATCGACGTTGAGGTACGGATCCAGCTTGATGAGGGTGACCTTGAGGCCGCGCGATTCGAGAATCGCTGCAAGTGATGCAGCCGCGATGCCCTTGCCCAGCGAGGACACCACACCGCCGGTGACAAAGACGAACTTGGTCATTGCAGGGTCAGCAGGCGCCTTGTCGACGAATGCCGTGGTGGTAAAGCGCGATTATAGGCGCGTGAACTCCCCCAGCCAGCGCAGCACCTCGGCGGCCGCTTGCCCCGGCTGCTCGAAGGGGAACAGGTGCGAGCCCTCGATCCACGAGATGCGCCCCTGCGTGAAGCGCTCGGTGGCCTTCATGCCGACCTGGCGCACCTCGGTCGACTGCGTGCCGCCGATGAAGGCCATCGGGCAGCCGGGCGGGCGGCGCACCAGCAGGCGCGGGATGTGGTGCGGCAGCGTGTAGTAGATCTGCGTCTCGATCTCGCGCCGGAAGCTCAGCGAATGCCCGTGGCCGGACGGCTCGATGCCGGCGTCGATGTAGTCGCGCAGCACGCCGGGCGCCCAGCGCGCGAAGGCCGGCTTGGCCGCGAAGTGCGCGAACGCCGCCTCGGCGCTCGGCCAGTGCTGGCGGCGGCGCTTCGAGACGTGGCCGGGCGAGAAGCGCTCGCCGATGCCGGTCGCCTTGGCCACCTGCAGCGTGCGGGCGAGCAGCCCGCCGATCAGCGGCGAATCCATCAGCACCACGCCGCGCGCCAGGTCGGGCCGCTTCGACGCGGCCAGCACGCTCAGGAAGCCGCCGAGCGAATGTCCGACCAGCCAGACCGGCCCGGCGGCGGCGTGCTGCTCGATGAAGGCGATCAGCTGGTTGCGCAGCAGCGGCCAGTTGTTGGTGACGCGGTAGTGCTCGTCGTGGCCGAGCTTCTCGATCGCATGCACCTCGTGGCCGGCGGCGCGCCACGCGTCGAACAGCTGCCGGTAGGTGCCGGCGGGGAAGCTGTTCGCATGCGAGAAGACGATGCAGCCCGGGGCGGCAGTCACGCGGCTCCCATCAGATGATCTTCTCTCCGGGGTGCGTGATCTTGCGCATCGGCTCGTAGCGGTCCGACGGCACGCACAGTGGGTGCTCGGCGGCGCTGCCGTCCCACTGCGGGTCGTCGATCGATTCGAACACCTGGCGCAAGCGCTGGCCCCAGGTGCTGCGGATCATCGCGAAGTACGGGTTGCGCTCGTCGATGCAGACCATCTGCTGCGACTGGAAGGTGCCGGCCTCGTAGACCAGCAGGTCCAGCGGCAGGCCGACCGACAGGTTGGATTTCAGCGTCGAATCCATCGACACCAGCGCGCACTTGGCGGCCTCGTCGAGCGCGGTGTGCGGCGTGATCATGCGGTCGAGCACCGGCTTGCCGTACTTCGATTCGCCGACCTGGAAGTAGCAGGTCTCGCGCGTCGCCTCGATGAAGTTGCCGGCCGAGTACACCAGGAAGAGCCGCATCGCCTCGCCCTTGATCTGGCCGCCGAGGATCATCGAGGCGTTGAAGTCGACGCCGGCCTGCTTCAGCGACGGGCCGTCCTGGTCGTAGACGCGGCGCACCGCGCTGCCGAGCACGCGGGCGGCGTCGAACATGCTGGTGGCGTTCCAGATGGTGATCGGCTCGTCGTCGCCGTTGTCGAGCTTCTCGACCTGCAGGATCTCGCGCACCGACTGCGAGATCGACAGGTTGCCCGCCGACAGCAGCACCATGAAGCGGTCGCCGGTCTTCTCGTAGACCATCATCTTGCGGTAGGTGCTGATCTGGTCCAGGCCCGCGTTGGTGCGCGAGTCGGACAGGAAGACGAGGCCGGCATCGAGCTTGATGCCCACACAGTAGGTCATGACGGGGTGTCCTGCAGGTTCTTCAGGCGGTAGAGCGCGTCGAGCGCCTCCTTCGGCGACAGCATATCGGGGTTGATGCCGGCCAGCGCCCGCTCGATGGGCGAGACCGGCTTCTCGGCCTCCGGCGCGGGCGCCGCGAACAGGTCGATCTGCGCGCTGCCGGCGTGCTGCTGGGCTTCGAGCGCCTCCAGCGTCGCGCGCGCCTGGCGCACCAGCGTGCCGGGCATGCCGGCCAGCCGTGCGACCTGCACGCCGTAGCTGCGGCTGGCCGGGCCGGCCTGGATGTCGTGCAGGAAGACGATGTCGTCGCCGCTCTCGGCCGCCGACACGTGCACGTTGAGCGCCCGCTCGTGCTTGACCGGGAACTCGGTCAGCTCGAAATAGTGCGTCGCGAACAGCGTGAAGCTCTTGTTGCGCTCGTGCAGGTGGCTTGCGATGGCGCCGGCCAGCGCCAGGCCGTCGAAGGTGGACGTGCCGCGGCCGATCTCGTCCATCAGCACCAGCGAGTGATCCCCGGCGCTGTGGATGATCGCGGCCGCCTCGGTCATCTCGAGCATGAAGGTCGATTGCGCATTGGCCAGGTCGTCGGCCGCGCCGATGCGGGTGTGGATCGCGTCGATCGGCCCGAGCCGGCAGGCATCGGCCGGCACGAACGAGCCGATCGCCGCCAGCAGAACGATCAGCGCCACTTGGCGCATGAAGGTGCTCTTGCCGCCCATGTTCGGGCCGGTGATCACGAGCATCTTGCGGGCTGCGTCGAGCCGGCAGTCGTTGGCCATGAAGTTGCCGCCGCCGGTCTCGGCCAGGCGGGCCTCGACCACCGGGTGGCGGCCGGCGGTGATGTCGATGCAGGGCTCGCGCACGAACTGCGGGCGCGTCCAGCCGAGTGTGTCGGCGCGCTCGGCCAGCGCTGCCAGTGCGTCGAGGCTGGCCAGTGCGCGCGCCAGGCCCGACAGCGCCTCCAGGTGCGCCTGCAGCTGGTCGATCAGCTGCTCGTAGAGCTGCTTCTCGCGCGCGAGCGAGCGCTCCTGTGCCGACAGCGCCTTGTCCTCGAAGGCCTTCAGCTCCGGCGTGATGAAGCGCTCGGCGTTCTTCAGCGTCTGGCGGCGCTGGTAGTCCATCGGCACCTTGGCGGCCTGGCCCTGCGTGACCTCGATGTAGAAGCCGTGCACCTTGTTGTATTGCACGCGCAGGTTGGCGATGCCGGTGCGCGTGCGCTCGCGGGCTTCGAGGTCGAGCAGGAAGGCGTCGCAGTTCTGGCTGATGTCGCGCAGCTCGTCGAGCGGGGCATCGAAGCCGCGGGCGATCACGCCGCCGTCGCGCAGCATCACCGACGGCTCGTCGGCGATCGCGCTGCGCAGCAGGGCTTCGATCGCCGTGTCGGGCGTCAGCGCCTCGGCCAGCATCTCCAGCAGCAGGGCGCGGCCCGGCACGCGCTCGCGCAGCGCGGGCAGCGCCTGCAGCGTGGCGCGCAGGCCGGTGAGTTCACGCGGGCGC